>JBJHAY010000326.1:0-3994 GCA_050485205.1 Gammaproteobacteria bacterium | reverse complement strand
GACGGTGAAATCCTCTGGAGCTACGATACCGCAAGAGAATTTGAGAGTGTCAATGGTGTCCCCGCCAATGGTGGATCGTTGGGGGCTGCCGGGGTCGTGGTGGCGGGTGATAAATTACTTGTCTCAAGCGGTTATGTCGGGGTAAAAAGCGGTATGTCTGGCAATGTGCTGCTGATGTTTGGGTATTGAGGTTTTTCCCCGACGAGGCGGTGACGAAAAAGCGGGATTTGATTTTGATTGTTTCAGGATCGTCAGCAGCTCGGATTGCAGGGAAGGGTTTTTTTTGCGTGCTATTGAGCGCCCTGCTGTGCGCTCAGGCCTTGGCACAGTTGCCCGCCGATCAGATCCCGGATTCCAGGTCCCGTGTGGTATATGCCGAGCGTCTGCAAGGCGACATTGTTATTGACGGTATTCCCGACGAAGCAGCCTGGATGGTGGCGGAACCGGCGGTAACCTTCATCCAGATCGAACCGGTTGAAAGAGAGCCGGCGATGCAGGAGACCGAAGTCAGAATACTGTTTGACGATGACAACATTTACATCGCCGCCTGGCTCATGGATGAGAACCCTTCCCGTATTGGTACCCAGTTGACGCGCCGTGACGAGACGCCGCGCGGGGTTGATTACTTCGAGGTTTCATTCGATTCCAATATGGATCGCCTCACCGGTTACTCTTTCAGGGTGACCGCCGCTGGTGTGCAACGGGACATGTATCTGTTCAATGACACCAATTCCGACGACTCATGGAATGCCATCTGGCACTCGGCAGTCAATATCGGTGAGCACGGATGGACTGTGGAAATCCGCATGCCCTTGTCTCAGCTGCGCTATGAATCAGAGGGCCCCCAGGTATGGGGTGTGAACTTCTCCCGTCGGCGCCTGGGTGACAATGAGCGCAGCATGTGGGCCTGGACTCCCAGCGTGGTGGTGGGCAATGTCAGCCGTTATGGCCAATTACATGGTCTCGATCTGCCCCAGCGCAAGCGCAGATTGGAAGTGCAGCCCTACGTGATGAGTGCTCTGGATATTGCTCCGGCACTTCCTGGAGACCCCTTCTTCAGTGGCCGTGAGGAAAGGATACAGATGGGCGTGGATATCCGTTATGGACTGGGGGCCACCTTCATCGCGGATATTGCCCTCAATCCCGATTTTGGCCAGGCCGAGGCCGACCCTCAGGTGGTGAACCTGTCCGCCTTCGAAATTTTCTTTCCCGAGCGGCGTTCATTTTTCACCCGCGATGACAGGATTTTCGACTTCGATCTCAGCGGCAATCAGAACCGTCTGTTCCACTCACGCCGAATCGGGCGTCCACCCCAGGGCCGTGTTCCAGCGGGAGCCGATTTCTCCTATGTTCCCTCGACATCCGCCATCATCGCCGCTGGCAAGGTGACGGGACGCACGGTGGGTGGCCTCAGCGTCGGGGTGCTGGGAGCGGTGTCGGACCGGGAAATGGGCAGGGCATATTTTGCCGACGGCGATGAAACCGTGAGTTTTGTGGCGGAGCCACGCACCAATTATGGCATCGTCCGCGCGCTGCAGGATGTCAATCAGGGCGCAAGCCGTTTCGGTGGCATGCTCACAGTGCTCGACAGGGAGTTGCCGGCGGATGGCACCCTGAATTTTCTCACCTCCCAGGCTGTTTCCGGCGGGCTTGATTTTGAACACACCTGGGATGACCGCTTGTGGGCATTGAGCGGTTTCGTGGCTGGCAGTCATGTCAGTGGCAGTGAACAGGCCATTACCCGGATTCAGCGCTCTTCATTGCATTTTCATCAACGTCCCGATCAGGATTATCTGAAGTTCGATCCCAATGCCACCAGTCTCAGCGGTGCTGCCTGGGAAATGCAGCTGAGCCGGCGCAATGCACGTTTCTGGCGTGGCAGTGTTACCCTTGGTCAACGAGGTCCTGGGTTTGAAGTGCAGGACATGGGCTTCATGAATATCAATGAGCGCCTGTTCATGCGTGGCAACATTCAATACCGCGAACCCATCCCGGGAAAAGTGTTCCAGAACTATCAAATCTCCTTCAATACCGAGTACAACTGGCGTCATTCGGCCTTGGATGATATTACCTCGATGGCGGCCTGGAATGATGCGCTCAAGCATCGCCATTACAACTTCTTCAGTGGATTTACCTTCCTTAATTGGTGGGAGTTGAATATTGGTGGCAACTATCGGGCAACAGTACAGAGCGACACCATCACCAGAGGTGGTCCCTTGATGGTGGAGCCAGGCTTCAAGAATATGTTCGTGAATTTCCGAGGAGATCGACGTAACCCCTACAACTATGGTGCCAATATGAATTATTCCGATGGGCATCTGGGGGGAAGAAATTTTTCCACGGGCCTGACAATGGAAGCCAGGCCTTCCGACAGCCTGACTTTTCTGGCCAGCCTCAACTACAGCAAGAATCGTGACATTCGCCAATATGTCACGGCGCAGAATGATCCAGGCTTTCTGCCAACCTATGGCGGACGCTACTGGTTTGCCGATCTGGATCGTGAGGAAATCAGCATGAATGTGCGTGCCAATATGATTTTCTCGCCCACCCTGAGCCTGGAAGTCTTTGCCCAGCCCCTGATTTCGGCGGGTGATTATATTTCCTACAAACAACTGGCAGCTGCCCGTTCTTTCGAGTTTTTGCGTTTTACCGAGGGAAGCGCGGTGTCAGGAAGTAATGGTGTCATGTGCATGGATGGCGCGCTTTGCAGGCAAAACGGCCAGGTCTATGTGGATCTGAATGGCAATGGCATGGTCGATACCAGCTTCCGTGATCAGAATTTCAATTTGCGCTCACTGCGTGGCACGGCGGTACTGCGCTGGGAGTACAGTCCAGGCTCCAGATTATTCGTAGTATGGCAACAGAACCGTGAATCGCGCCTCAACGACGGACTGATCGACGTCGGCCGGGACGCCAGGGCAATCCTGGATGCGCCTGGCGAGCACATGTTCATGGTCAAGATAGACCGCTGGTTGGATTTCTGACACTCTCGGATCACCCGTATATTGCGCCGTGCCGCACTTCCTGCCGTGGCCGCTCCAGCCCAGGGCTGGAGCAGCTTGGTCACTCAGGACTGGTGCACCATCCGGGCTTGTATCTGCGTGCTTCATGGCATGAGTTGTGGATCATGTGTCAGAGACGTGACTCGAAGCCATCTTCAACTTTCAGAGTGCTTGCTCCATGAATCCAAGAATCAAGGAATTGCTTGAACAAATCCGCCAACTGGAACGGGAACTGCGGGAGGAAATCCAGAAAATCCGCATCGACACCTATGAAATCCGCGACAATGCCGTGCGCTTCAAGGCGGAAATCGCAGCCCGTCACCGGGCGCAGATGACACGGCTTTTCACCTACTTGCGGCAGGCCCGGCTCAAGCATGTATTGAGCGCGCCAGTGATCTGGTTGTGTCTGCTGCCGGCCATCCTCATGGACCTGGTGGTAAGTCTCTACCAGGCGGTGTGCTTCCCTCTCTATGGCATTCCCAAGGTGAGACGTGCCGACTACGTGGTGTTCGACCGCCACTACCTGCAATATCTGAATCTGATCGAAAAGCTCAATTGCCTGTATTGCGGCTACTTCAATGGTGTCATTGCCTATGTCAGGGAAGTGGCGGCCAGAACCGAACAATACTGGTGTCCGATCAAGCATGCCCGACAATTGAAGGATGCTCACAGCCGCTACCTGAAATTTTTCGAGTATGGCGACAGTGACCAATTCATGAAGGGAGCGGAAGCAGTGCGGCAGGATTTCGAGGATCTGGCACCGGAGCCACCGGCGCCAGCGGACAGACCACCCGGTGGGGCGGTTTGATCAGATCCAGGAACCGGGCTGGTTCTTCAGCCAATGGCGGTCCCCTGTGCCGGCTAAGCCGGACGTGGTCTCGGCTTGATCAATCCTTGGCGTATTTCTGCACCCGCCGGGTCACCACATCCGCCACGTAGACATTGCCGTCATTGTCCAGGGTCAGGTAATGCGCCTCCCCAAACTGGCCATT
>JBJHAY010000325.1:0-3994 GCA_050485205.1 Gammaproteobacteria bacterium | reverse complement strand
GCGGTCGACCATGGACTGGCTGAACGCACTACTTTCATTGTTGATGCCGATGGCAAAGTGGTGGCCACTGTGGGCGGTGTATCACCGCAGGACAATGTCATGCAGTCACTGGAGCTGATCCAGCAGTTGGCTGCGAATTGAGTCTTTGCTTGCAACTGGGCCGGTCTTGGGGCCGGCCCCATGCCTGGTCGGCACGCAAGTGTGCCGCTGAGTTTTCCCGCGCATGGATAATCTGACACATTCCCTGATTGGTCTGTTGGCGGGCGAAACTGCCTGCCGAGTGTTTCGGGCCTGCAATTCCACCTTGCCTGAGCCGACGCGGCGTGGTCTGACCCTCACCCTGATGGTGGTGGGCAGCAATCTTCCCGATGCAGACTTTCTTTATGCCGGCCTCACCGGCAACAAGTTGGACTACCTGCTGCATCATCGCGGTCATACCCATACCCTGGTGGGTGTGTTGGGTGCTGCCTTGTTGATGTACGCAGTCAGCCTGGCCTGGCTGCGTTGGCGCCAGTTGGTGCCTTCAAGTTGGGATCGCCGCTGGTTGTTGTCAGTTGCCTTGGCAGCCCCCCTGCTGCACTTGCTGATGGATGGCGCCAATAACTACGGCGTGCATCCATTTTGGCCGTTTTACAATGGCTGGCTCTATGGCGACAGCATCTTCATCATTGAACCCCTGTTCTGGATTGCCTGCGCCGCTCCCTTGCTGTTTTTGCTGCGCAGTCCGGTCGCGAAGGGCTTGATGGTGCTGGTTTTGTTGTTGGGCATCGGTCTCAGTTTTGGTACTGGGTTCGTGCCACGCCCCATGGCGGTATTTCTCACCCTGTTGGCCATGGCTCTGTTGATGTTGGCCAGCCGCGTGCCACCGCGTGCGACGGCCCTTGCGGGTGTTTCGGTTTGTGTGGGAATCATCATGCTGTTCAGCATCGCCAGCCGTCAGGCTGGCAAGCAGGTACGCAGCCTGGCACTGCGGGAATTCCCCGATGAGACCTTGCTTGATGCGGTGCTGACGCCGATGCCGGTCAATCCCGTGTGCTGGGAGGCGGTCATGGCCCAGCAGAATGGTGACCATTACACCTTGCGACGGGCCATGTTGAGTTTGACACCCGATTTGCTCCCAGCCGGGGACTGTCCCAGTCGTGGGCTGGAAGAACCGACAACCGCCCCCTTGATTCCTGTCGTCGCGGCCAATGGTGGTGCCGTGCAGTGGCATGGGGAACTCACCATCGACAATGGGGCATTGGCACTGCTTGCGGAGCAACGCTGTGAAGTGGCGTCCTTTCTGCGTTTTGCCCGCATGCCTTGGGTGGCCCGTGGCCGCGATGGCTGGGTGATTGGTGATTTGCGCTTCGACCGCGAAGCCGAGTTGGGTTTCACTGAACTGATATTGGCAGCCGATCAGGAAAACTGCCCCGCCATGGTGCCGCCCTGGATACCACCCCGGCAGGACTTACTGGAAGATATTGAGATTCCTGGCATGGAGGAGCCACGCCAAGTCTCGAGTTGATATCCGATGGAATGAAAATTGCAGCCCGAATGCCTCGTCATCTGGTGCCAAGCACCAGTCAAATCCCCATGACATTAGAGGCCAATGCAATGAAGGATGTCGCTGTACCCAAGTCACTCAGGCAAAGACTGCTGGAACTGTCTTTCCTCTCGCTACTTTCATTCACTGTGCTGATAAGCCTGCCAATGCCTGGCAATGCCCAGCAGTTGCCGTCAATTGCCGATGCGACCGCCGGCAAGACCAGGATGGAAGGTTACTTCAGTATTTATTGGGAAGAGTCCAGCGGCAAGTTGTATTGGGAAATCGACAAGCTTGATACGGAATTTCTGTATCAGGTTTCCATGGGCTCCGGCCTGGGCTCCAACCCAGTGGGCATCGACCGCGGCCAATTGGGTGATACGTTTATCCTGGAGGCCCAGCGGGTAGGGCCCAAGGTCTTGCTGATGCAGCCCAATTACCGCTTTCAGGCCAAGAGTGACAATCCGCTGGAAAGAAGGGCGGTGCGTGATGCCTTTGCTCCATCTGTGATCTGGGGCTTCGACATCCTTGCCCAAACTGGAGACAGTGTGTTGGTGGATGCCACTGAATTCTTTCTGCGTGATGCCCGTCAGGTTATCGGCACCATTGCCGGCAGAGGCCAGGGCAACTTCGTGCTCGACAAAAGCCGCAGCGTGTTCTATCTGGAAAATACCAAGGCATTTCCCGAGAATGTGGAAATCGAGACCATGCTCACCTTTACCAGTGACAACCCCGGTAACCTGGTGAATGGTGTCGCCGCCACCGGCAGGGCGGTGACCTTGCGCCAGCATCACTCATTGGTGAAACTGCCGGATGACGATTTCGTGCCCAGGGTGGCCGATCCCAGAATCGGCACCATTGGCCCCACCATTCAGGACTACGCCTCGCCCATCGACCAGGACATGTTCATTCGCCTGGTGGCCAGGCATCGCCTGGAGAAGAAAGACCCCGGCGCGGCTCGGTCCGAGCCGGTCAAGCCCATCGTCTACTATGTGGATTCCGGAACGCCGGAACCCATCAAGACAGCCCTTATCGAGGGCGCCAGCTGGTGGAATGATGCCTTTGAGGCCGCTGGCTTCATCAACGGCTTCCAGGTCATGGAACTGCCGGCAGGCGCCGATCCCCAGGACATCCGCTACAACATGATTCACTGGACTCACCGCCAGACCCGGGGCTACTCCTATGGCTATGCCGTCACCGATCCGCGCACCGGTGAGATCATCAAGGGCAATGTCAATCTGGGCAGTCTGCGCTTGCGGCAGGACTACATGTTGGGGCAGGGCTTGATACCCGCCTTCGACTATCTCGGCGCGGTTGCCGGTGATAATTCTGCCTCCGTGAACATGGCGCTCGACCGGGTGAGGCAGTTGTCCGCCCATGAAGTGGGCCATACCCTGGGATATCCCCATAACTACTGGGCCAGTGCCTATGATCGTGAGAGTGTCATGGACTATCCGGCACCCTTGGTCGAAATCGATGCCAATGGCCAGATTGATCTTCGCAATGCCTATGTGCAGCGCATCGGGGAATACGACAAACTTGCCGTGCGCTATTCCTACTCGCATTTTCCTCCAGGTGCCGATGAAGCCGCCGAGTTGGACAAAATCGTGCAGGAAAGTCTGGATCGTGGTCTGATCTTCATGGACCACAACAATAACAATTTCATCGGCGCCGGCCATCAGTTTGCCAGCGTCTGGGACAATGGCTCCAACCTGGTGGAACATCTCCAGCACGAAATCGAAGTGCGCAGAATCGGGCTGGAAAATTTCGGTCAGGCCACCATTCGCAATGGAGAGCCGCTGTCGAATCTGGAATATGTGTTGGTGCCCCTGTACATGCACCACCGTTTTCAAATGGTGGCGGCGGTGCAGAGCCTCGGTGGTGCCGACTATCGCTACGCGCTGCGTGGCGATGGCCAGGTGCCGATGAAAATCGTGGATGCGGCCGAGCAGCGCAAGGCCCTGGAAGCAGTACTCTCCACCCTGTCAGTGGACTTCCTGGCCTTGCCTGACCATATTCTGGCATTGCTGTCGGTGCCGGCATCCCGCCACAACCAGGGCGAGGCCTTTCCCGGTCGCACTGGCTTGCTGTTTGATCCCCTGGGCGCGGCGGAAGGTTCCGCCAGTCTCTCCGTCAAGCAAATATTGCATCCCGCGCGCATGGCGCACCCGTACACCGGCGGGCCGAACGTTGGCCTGCTGCGCGCCGTCGCCGTGGAGGTCGCGGGCGAACCGGAACCGGACGCCCTCGTCGAGGCGGTGGAGACACTGACGCCGGCCGACGCGGAGGCAGCGCTGCCGACCGACCTCGAGCGCGCTATCTTCCGCGACGGCGTCGCACTGCTCGGCTGAGCCTCACTCACCGGTCGTTGATGGCGTCGCAGTGGGCGTCGCGCGTGCGGCGTGGGAGGGGCGAGTGATGACGACCATCAAGTGGCGGAGCCGAGGCAAGACCAGCGACGGGGTGTTG
>JBJHAY010000324.1:0-3999 GCA_050485205.1 Gammaproteobacteria bacterium | reverse complement strand
CCTGGCCTCGCCGCAATTCAACTTCACCGTGTTCGGCAAGGTGGTCAGCGGCATGGAAGTGGTGGACAGTTTCCAGCAGGTGGGCGATCCCCAGGGTGGCTTGGATCAGGGTCGGCTGTGGAGTGATGGTGATGCCTACCTGGATTCGCTGGATATGCAGCCCACCATGATTGAGAGCGCCAGATTGAGTCGGTGAATAGTGTCAGGTCATAGCCTGGCCAGCCGCCAGCCTGATTTCTCGGCACTCCGATAAAACCCCATCGCTATTCAGGCGGCTTGCGCCAAATGCGTGATGCATTGCCCTGCCTTGCCCAGTGCCGTGTGTTTCAGGTCCTCCCCCATCGCCAGGCCTTCCGCATGGATGAATTCCACGTCGGTGATACCAATGAAGCCCAGGAACTGACGCAGGAAGACGGTCTGTGAGTGTTCTTCCCCATGGACGCCGCCGCGGGTGAGGAAGACGATGGCTTTCTTGTTCTTGAGCAGTCCCTCCGGGCCTTCGGGGGTATAGCGGAAGGTGATGCCGGCGCGGGCGATGTGATCGAAGTAGGCCCGCAGGGTGGAGGGCACGCTGAAGTTGTACATGGGCACGCCCAGGACGATGACATCGGCTTTGTTCAACTCTGCGATCAAGGCATCCGAATAACTCACCACCGCCTGCTGCGCGGGACTTCTCTGTGCGGCCTCCGTGAGGAAGGCCTGGAAGCGGGGCAGATCCAGGTGGGGAACGGGATCGGCGGCCAGGTCGCGGGAAATGACCTGGCTGCCGGGATGCCGGGTCTGCCACTCTGACACGAACTGGCTTGCCAGTAGCGAGGATTGGCCTTCATGGCCGAAAAGGCTGGTCTGGATATTGAGTAATGTCTTCATTGCGTGCGTCCTCATTGGGTCGAGACTGTTGGTTGCGATGGAGGCATTGAAACATTTATAAATTGGATGGAAAATGCCAAATATTAGTGCCTATCTATCTACTAATTAGATGTTTTGAGTGCCCATGGACAAGCCTCTGCAAATGCCTCGTATCAGTCTGGAGCAATGGCGCTGCCTGGTTGCTGTGGTGGAGGCAGGGGGTTACGCCCAGGCAGCGGAGATGCTGCACAAGAGCCAGTCTTCCGTGAGTTATGCGGTGCAGAAGCTGGAAGCACTGTTGGGCATCGAGGCCTTTGTGCTGGAAGGGAGGCGCGCCGTGCTGACCCCGGCAGGGGAAATGCTGTACCGCCGGGCACGGCTGCTGCTGGAAGATTCCACCAGCCTGGAGCGGGAGGCGTCGCGGGCTTCCGCGGGCTGGGAAGCGGAAATCGCGCTGGCGGTGGAAGTGCTGTTTCCCACCTGGCTGTTGCTGGATTGCCTGGCTTGCTTTGGGCGGGAGAGTCCACAGACCCGGATTGAGCTGTATGAGTCAGTGATAGACGGCACCACGGAAAGTCTTCAGCAGGGTAAGGTGGATCTTGCCATCTCACCCCGCATCCCGGCCGGTTTTCATGGAGAAGCGCTGCCCAGGCCGGCGCGTCTGATCCCGGTTGCCCATCCGGATCATCCCCTGCACCAGCTGCGGCGTGAAGTGACCCTGCGGGACTTGCGCAAGCATCGCCATCTGGTGGTGCGTGATACCGCCACGCAGCGGAGCAAGAAGGCCGCGACTGTGGAGGTGGAACAGCGCTGGACCGTCTCCAATGTCACCACCTCCATCGGTGCCGCCTGCCGTGGTCATGGTTTTGCCTGGTTGCCGGAAGACAAAATCCGCGGTGAGCTGGAATCAAAGGTCTTGAAAGCCTTGCCCATGCGTGGAGGTGGCCATCGCGAAGCACCCCTCTATCTGATTGTTGCCAACCAGGATTCTCCGGGCCCCGGCGTGAGTCGCCTATGTGAGATCATCAAGGAGCAGATGGCATCCCACTGCGGGGTCCTGTCTGGCGCAGCGCCATGATACCGGGGACTGCCCTGGGCAATAAAAAAGCCCCGGTCAAACGGCCGGGGCTTTTGGTCTTATTGCAGAACAGTCGTTCAGCGTGGTGACAGTCTCACCAGTCTGCCACCTTGACCATCCTCGATCAGCCAGACGTTGCCGTCGGGACCCTGGCGCAGGCCGCGGATGCGCTTGCCCATGGGGAAGCGCTGGGCTTCCACGGCGTTGTCACCGTTGATGGTGACGCGGACGATGGACTGGGCGCCGAGAGCGCCAACCAGCACGTTGCCTTTCCAACTCTCGAACTGGTCGCCCTGGTAGAACATCATGGTGCCGGGAGAGATGGCGGGGTTCCACCATACCTTGGGTTTGATGAATTCACCTTCTGCACGGGTATCGTGATCAGGGATGATGTTGCCATCATAGTGATTGCCGTTGGAGACGATGGGGTAGCCGTAGTTGCCGCCGGCTTCCACCAGGTTCAGTTCATCACCGCCACGGGGACCCATCTCAATGTTCCAGAGCCGGCCTTGGGCGTCAAAGTCGATGCCGAGGGGATTGCGGTGGCCAAGCGAGAAGACTTCGGCGGCTTTGCCACCCTGGCTGGCGAAGGGGTTGCCGGGGGCGGGCTGACCGTCATGGGTGAGGCGCAGGATCTTGCCCAGGCTGGAGTTGACGTCCTGGGCCGGGTCGAACTTGTTGCGCTCGCCGGAGGACACGTACATGAAGCCATCGGGACCGAAGGCAATGCGGTGACTGAAGTGCAGGCCGCCATCCACCTTGGGTTCGGCGCGCCAGATCACTTCCAGGTTTTCCACCGCCGGGGCGCTCAGGTTGAGAGTGCCACGGGCCACCACCGCGCCACGGGTATCATTGGGGCCGGCCTCAACATAGCTGATGTAGATCTGGTTGTTGGAGGCGAAGTCCGGGTGCGGCACAATGTCGCCGAGACCGCCCTGGAAGAAGTAGTCCACCTGGGGCGCGCCGGCCACCTGGGTTTTTTGGCCATCCTGGGTCACCAGTTGGATGGTGCCGCCTTTCTCGGTGACGATGATGCGGCCATCGGGCAGAAAGGAGAAGGCCCAGGGCTCTTCGAACTCGGCGATGGGGGTGGCCTGGAAGGGAATTTCCTGTTGGGCCAGGACGTTCGAGGCGCTCAGCAGCAAGCCCATGGCAATGGCAAACAGCCTTTTCATATTGATCTTCCTCATGTTATCGGGTGTTATTGTCAAACCTGTTCCAGTAAGACCGGGTTTCCTGGATAAAATTCAGCTATCGATCCCGGCATGTCAACGAATCATGCTGGTGTCGCTCAACCGCGGCAGCCAGTCTGCTTGTTGGGCCAATGACCTTGTAAAGGGTGGCCAGTATAGCGCGCTCTCCATGGAAAGACACAAGTGCCGAGATGATACGAAGCTGTGAAGCCGGGAGGTCACATGCATAAAGAGTTGTTGGTGGCGAGACATGGCAAGTCTGACTGGAGTCAGGGGCTGCCGGATTTCAGACGTCCGCTCAAGGGCAGGGGTGAGAGGGAGTCCAAGGGGCTTGGACGCTGGCTGGCCAAGCAGGCGTTTGTGCCGGATCTGGTGGTGAGCTCCACCGCGGAAAGGGCCAGGGACACGGCGCTCACTTTGTGCAAGGCCATGGGCTATGACAAGGCCAGCATTGTCTGGTGCGATGATCTTTATCTGGCAGAGGTGCCGTTCCTGTTGGATTTGGTTCAGCAGATGCCGAGGGAGGTGTCGCGGGTGATGCTGGTGGGGCATAACCCAGGTCTTGAGGAACTGATCATGGCACTGGCCAGTGGCAAGCTTGAAATGCCACCTGATGGCAAGTTGTTACCCACCGCCACGGTGGTGGGCCTGGCGTTTGATGGTTCCTGGAAGCAAGTGAAGCCGGGCAGTGGGCGCTTCATGTTTCGCCAGCGCGGCGTCGATGAATGACCAGCTGACACTGTAGGAGCGAGCCCTGCTCGCGACCAGTGGCTACAGCTGACTTCAGAGGCTAGAGCAATTCAACGTACAACAGCGCTGAAGCTTCGGGCCGTGCATCGGGGAGCTTGTGCAAAAACCGTCTGCGACAGGATGTCGCAG
>JBJHAY010000323.1:0-4000 GCA_050485205.1 Gammaproteobacteria bacterium | reverse complement strand
GGATAGAGCCCATCCAAGGCCTGTTCAACCAGGTGCATGACCTGTGCCAACTGTGAGACCCAGCCGCCGATTTCCTGGCCCAGGGTGACGGGGGCGGCATCCTGCAGATGGGTGCGGCCGCTCTTGACCAGATCGTCATTGCGCTGGGCCAGGGTGGCCAGTGTGTCCCGCAGCCCCCGCAGCGTGGGCAACAGCTGGTGGTGGGTTTCCTGGGCGATGGCCAGATGCATGGCGCTGGGAAAGACGTCGTTGGAAGATTGGCCACGGTTGACATGATCGTTGGGGTGCACCGGATGCTTGCCACCGAGGGGCTGACCGGCCAGTTGGTTGGCGCGGTTGGCGATCACCTCGTTGGCGTTCATGTTGGACTGGGTACCGGAGCCGGTCTGGTACACCATCAGCGGGAAGTGTGCATCCAGTTCACCACTGACCACTTGGTTGGCGGCCTGGATGATGAGTTCTGCAATCTGTGGAGGAAGTTCACCCAGTTCCAGGTTGGCTTCGGCGGCGGCGACTTTCAGCAGTCCCAAAGCTCTGATCACCGCGGGCCGCCAGCGGTAACGTTCCCCTCCAGCCTTGAACAGATTGAGTGAGCGCTGGGTCTGCGCGCCCCAATAAGCCCAGTCCGGCACCGCCACCTCACCCATGCCGTCACGCTCGATTCTCATGCTGCTGTCTGGCATTCCTGGTTCTCCCTTGGTTCTTATGACGAGCACTGATTCAGACTTGGTTATGGCGTGCCTAAGTGGTTTGCGCTGTCATGCAAGTTGAGTGCCCGGCTCCAACCTTCAGTGCTTTTGCGCTGAAGGTTGCTGTAGCCACGGGTCGCGAGCAGGGCTCGCTTCTACAGGGCAGAGTATGTCCACAGACTTAATGGAAAATTAATTGAGCATTTAACTTGCTTTCAACGAAGAAAAATACAGTGTGCGGACAACTTCGTCCAGGAGTACGAAATGAAAACCCGCACCTCGATTAAATACGCCATCTTCACAGTTTCAGCACTTGCCTCGGCCATCACCAGTGCCCAGGTCACCCCAGGTCAGTCACAGCTTGCGGAAATCAGCGTCACCGCGCAACGGGTCGAGCGCGACATGCAGTCCACGCCGATTTCCATGACCGTCATGAGTGGCGAGGATCTCGCCAATCGCCGTATTCAAAGTTTGGTGGATCTTGGTGATGGCGCCATTCCTTCCCTGCGGGTGGCGCCGTTCTTTTCCAGAACCTCGGCCCTAAGCGTCGGCATTCGCGGCATCGTCCCCTTCGATGCCAATCAACCCAGTCGTGACCAGGGTGTGGGCATTTACATAGACGGAATCTTCCTCGGCCGCTCCCAGGGCCTGGGCGCCGCGCTGTTCGACATCGAACGCATAGAGGTGTTGAAGGGGCCACAAGGCACGCTGTTTGGGAGGAACTCAACGGGCGGCGCGGTCAGCATCGTCACCAAGAAACCCACGGGTGAATTCGGACTGCGTCAGAGTGTGGGATACCGTAACTTTGATGGTTATTCCGTGGAAACCCACATGGACCTCAACAGGATCGGCGATGTCAGCATCAAGCTTGATGGGGTGCTCACCAAACGTGACGGAACGGTCAATAATCCAATGGAAGGCGAGCGCAACTATAACGCTTATGATCGCAAGGGCTTTCATATTCGGGCGTTGTGGGAACCCAGTGATAGCTTCAGCGCGGATTATGGCTTTGATATTTCGCTCGACTACACAACGCCATTCTATCCTCAATTGACCGAGCGCAATCCGGATTCGCCGTTGCCTCCAGCGCCTTTGCAGGCATTCCAACCTGAACGCGCCAGGGAAGCCACTGTCGGTGTGCCCCTGCAATGGAGTCAGGGCAAGACCAATGGCCACAAGCTGCACATGACCTGGCTGCTGAATGAAGAACTGGAATTTCGCGCCATCAGTTCCTACAGAGAGCTGAACCAGGATCAATGGGATAATCCCGGCGCCAATTTGCGTCCCTTTATCCCCAATACCCGCTTTGCCCGCTACAGTCTTTCCGATTTGTGGCAACACCAATACAGCCAGGAGTTTCAGTTGGTGGGCAGTTATGATGAATGGGATTTCGTCACGGGCATCTTCTACTACCGCGAGAAAGGGGGGGAGTGGGCCTGGTCACCGGATACCATGCAGTGGAATGCGGACGGCACCCAGGCCACCCGCCTGCCCTTCCTGGCGGCGGGACAGACCTCGCCATTTCCTGACCGTTTGAGTACCGCCGCGCTGGAGAGCATCGCGGTTTTTGGCCAGACCACCTACACCCCGGACTATTTCGACCAGCGCGTCAAGCTGACACTGGGCGCGCGTTATACCTCGGATGACAAGACTGGTGATCTGACCAAGGTCAATGGCCGCGACGTGCTGTTTACTTTTGATCAATCCGCCGACCGGATCGACCCACTGGTCATTCTGGCCTACGACCCCCTGGATGAGTTGCACCTCTACGCCAAGTGGGGCACGGCTTTCCGCGCCGGTGGCGCCAACTCCCGCTCAGTCACCTACCGCGCTTTCGATCCAGAGAAAGTGGCGACCTCGGAGGCCGGCGTGAAGTACGATTTCTGGGATCGCCGCGCCCGCCTCAACATGGCGCTGTACCAGACCCGCTATACGGATATCCAGATCGATTTCAACGCCCAGGGCCTGGATGAAACCGCGCCCAACCGGACCACCATTGAGACCGTGAACGCTGCGGGCCGTGGTGATATCGAAGGTTTCGAACTGGACTTCTCCATTCTGCCCGTTACCGGACTCACGCTCTCCGCAAGCTATGCCTATACCAAGGGCATCCTGCCTGAAGCCGTGAATCCCTTCCTGAATCGCTCTGAGCGTCTGAACATCGTGTATACGCCGAAGAATGCCTACAGCGCTGCCATGGACTACACGTTCAATGTCGGCATGGGCAATGCTCTGATCCATCTTGATATGAATACCGCCGATGGCTATTACGCGCTCAACAATGATCCGACCTTGACCGACAGATCTTTTGTCATGAATGGACGCGTGGCCATCCGCGACATAGCCATGGGAGGCCGCTCCACCCTTGACCTCTCACTCTGGTCCCGGAATTTGACCAACCGTCAATACACTTTTGTCGAGGCCAATTTCCTTTATTCCGTGCTGGGCACCGTTGGCTTTTTCAACGAGCCACGCAGCTGGGGCATTGACGCCACATTGAATTTTTGAGGTGATTACCATGCAATTTTTGTTGAAAAAAAGTTTTGTTGCCGCCGGATTCCTGGTTTTGGCCCAGGGAGCCTGGAGCTTTCCCGCCCAGGTGAGCAGAACACCTGCCGGAGAGCTGGCAATCAGCTGGGAGACCGAAGGGCCGGTTGATGTATGGCTCTATCACCGGGGAGTCGCGGGTGAAACCGAGCGACGCCTGATATCGGCCAGTGATGAAGACGGCCATCATGTGGAAGCGATCAGCGCCGAGCGTCCCTTCGTGGTGCTCAGCACCATGGCAGGGGAGGAAATCACGGTGGCGGAGAGACTTCTGCCATTGGAAGGAGGCAACAACTTCCGTGACCTTGGCGGCTACGAGACGGTGGATGGACGCAGGGTGAAGTGGGGAGCGCTCTATCGCTCAGGCACCATGACCGACCTGAGCGATCAGGATTACGACTATCTGCGCAACCTGGGTATCGCGGTGGTCTGTGACCTGCGCAGCAGCGATGAACGCCACCACGAACCAACCCGCTGGCGTGCCGGGCCCAGTCCGGTGCGGCTGGAACGGGACTACGAATTGGACATGGGCGAGATGATGCAGGTAATGGCGCGCCCTGACATTGGCGTGGCAGAGGTCAAGGAGGCATTTGCCGGGTTTTACCGGGACACACCATTTACCTTCGCGCCACACTACCGCGACATGTTTGCCAGGCTGGTGGCGGGAGACTATCCCCTGGCTTTCAACTGCTCTGCCGGCAAGGACAGGACCGGCGTCGGCGCGGCCCTGCTGTTGACAGCCCTCGGTGTCGACCGGGAGACGG
>JBJHAY010000322.1:2223-4012 GCA_050485205.1 Gammaproteobacteria bacterium | reverse complement strand
GCCACCGGTGGTGGTCTGGTGTTCGGGGGTGATATTGCCGGCAACTTCCGCGCCTTCGACGATGACAGCGGCCAAGTGCTGTGGGAAGTGGCCCTGGGTTCCGCGGTAACCGGCTACCCGATCACCTATGAAGCCGGTGGCCGTCAGTATGTGGTGGCCAGTACCGGCAGTTCGGTGACCACCAATACTCAGGCGCGTTTGTTCCCGGAACTGCAAATGGGACGGGAAAACCGCCTGCATGTGTTTGCCTTGCCTGAGTAAGGAGGTGGGTTGATTCACGGCGGAGAATGCTCCATTATCGTTCCAGCATGCCAGTGCATAGCCAATGTCTGGCTGACGGATCAGCCGCCCGTGGCCGATGCCGAATGACTGACCAACAATAACAACGAGGGGGAAATCATGAGCTTCAAAACCCAAGTCGCGTCCCTGGATTCCTATGAGAAAGGCACCATCGAGGTGAATGACGACCTGCGGCATTACGCCTTTTCCAATGTTTTCGACGTCGCCAACAAGTCGAAGCCCTTCGAACGGGTGGCCGTGGTATCCAATCTGGAATATGCCGCCGAGGTGGTTCGGGTGGAAGGCGAAGGCCCTTGGTATACATCCCCCCATGATGAATTCGCCATTGTCATGGATGGAGAAATTGAATTTACATTCTACAAGCTGGAAGATGATGAAAAACCCGGCCACGAAGCCGGGGCAGTGCGTCTGTCGGGCCAGCCCAAGGGCAAGCGCATGGGCTTGGTGAGGGCTCGCCGGGGTCACGAGGTACTGCTGCCCCAGGGCGCCGCCTACCGGATGCAGGCCAGCAAACCCTCCGTGGTCATCATGCAGACCCTGGCGGGGCCTGAAACGGTACAGAAGTGGTCCCAGATCTGCACTCTGGAGTGATCATTGAAGCCAATCCGGCGTCCATCCGACCGCAAGCTTAGATCCCCCTTGGGTCCAGAGGGCGGTCGCTGGAGAAAGCACAGGAATCGCGGGCAGGGCCTGCTCCCACTCCCACAGGGCTGGGATACAAGAATAACATTCAACATTCGAGCGAGAGGAACAAGTCATGAGTCACCACGGCAATCACGACAAAGTCAGCGTCATCGCCTCCGAGCCGGATCCCGTGCTGGGATACCGCAGCTTTCAGTTCGGTGGTTTCAGATTCACCCGGGATGCCTACTTCGTACATGTTTCCTGGCCCAAGGGCACCCATACCATTGAGGTGGACCGCTTCCTGCGCGCCATGGTGCGTGACATCGGCTGGGGCTTCTTCTACGGCTGGATTTTTTTCGACGATGTCTTCGGCACCCAGAACCACTACGGCAGCGTCGATATCTTTGCCGGCACCTACAGCAAGGGACATCGGGATACCGGCGTCGACTTCCTGCAGACGTTCAGAACCGAGGATGTGCGAGAGGCCTTTGAAACCATTTCCCGTGACTGGATCAACGAAGGCTACGATCCGCTGAGCGCGCCAATGGAAACCGGATCGCCACTGGGGTCCAAGGTGAAGGAAATCAGTGGTCCGCTGATCCGTGGCTTCGAGCCCGCCCGCCGCATGCTGGGTTTGCCGGGCGATGTTTCCCCACGCTCCGATGCCACCGGCCATCCCATCAATCGCGCTTTCGCCGATTTGGAAATGGATCAACCGGAGATCGAGGCCGAGCCTGGCTTTGAAGGACAATTGAATGCCATCAACCTGTTCGATCACATCGCCCGCGCCGATGTCACCTGGAACCCGTCATTCACTTCCATCACCAAGGCCAGCATCTGCTGTGTCACCAGCGAGGAGCATATG
>JBJHAY010000322.1:0-2213 GCA_050485205.1 Gammaproteobacteria bacterium | reverse complement strand
GAGCATATGCTGCCGGTGATCCACGGCAATGACAGAAATGAGTGGTTCATCCAGCTCACCGACGAGATTCACTGGAACATTCAGGATAAAAATACCGGCAATCCCCGTGGCCGCATCGTCATGAAATCCGGGGATGTCTGCGCCATGCCCGCCGACATCCGCCACCAGGGCTTTTCTCCCAAGCGCTCCATGCTGATGGTGATGGAAAACGGCACGCCAGGGCTGGATCAGCGTTATGCCTCCGGCGAACTGGAACCGTTCCCGATTGCAGAAAACCGTTGGTAACCCTTGGCTGATTGATTCAAAAAAAAGGCCACCATAGGGTGGCCATCAAGGGGGAAGCGCAAAAAGGAGAAGTGCTGGCCGACAGTCAATCAACCAACTCGGTGCCTTCCCAGCAACGAGTAGGACGTGGCCGCGCCGGATTCTGGCACAGGCTTTCATTGGCGGGCTCGGGTCCGCGATTGATCAGGGTTTTACTGCCGTCAGCCTGGCGCACCAGGTCGAAGGCGTCATACAAGGCGCCATTGGCGGTGCGTGATTCGAATATCAGGCGTTCATCGCGCACATGGATGATCTGGTATAGCTGCACATCCTCACCAACCCGCGCCATCTGTTCCCTGGCTTCATCGGAGACGATGTATTGCTTGGGGCCTGCCACCGAAACCACGTAGACGGGGCCTTCCAGATTGTCCAGCAGGTTCGTGCCCTCTGCCAGGTTGGCGCCCCTGCCATAGGTGTGGTCATGGCCCTGCAGCACCATGTCGACGCCATGACGGTCGTAGATGGGCTTCCACAACTCCCGCAACAGGGCGTTGTCACGTCCGCTGGAGACGGAAAAAATTGGGTGATGGTGGCTGATGATGACCCAGCGGCTATCATCCCCGGCCAGCAGTTGATCCAGCCATTGCGCCTGCGCCTGGGCGATGGATTCGTCCTGCAAGGCCCGGGTCGAATCCAGGGAAACAAACAACACACCCTGGTAGCGGCTGAAGTACACCGTTTCCTGCAAGCCCAGCGGTCCGTTCGCGGGCACCCGGAACTGGGCAGCCCAGTGTGGTCCCATCACGTAGCGTTCCTCGCCATTGATCTCCACTTCCGGGAACTCATGGTTGCCGGTCACAGGGAAGCTCGGACTCATGGCGTGCAGAAAGCCGCCAGCCTCGAACCACTCACCCCACTCATCATCTGTGTTGCCATCGCGCTGGTTGATCAGGTCACCGGCATGCAGCATCAGGGCAGGGCGGGGCAGTTCGCTGTTGGCTTCGCGGATCACCCGGGAGAAGTGTGACTTCACCGAATTCTGCGCATCACCGAAATACAGGAATGAAAAGTCGCGGGAGTCTTCACTCGCCGTGCGGAACTGAAACCACTCGCTCCAGGTATCCTGACCGCGGACCCGGTAAGCGTAAAGCGTATCAGGCCGCAGACCGGTGAAGGTGACGGCGTGATGATGGGCAGGTCCGTTGTCGGCATCAGTCAGCATGGTATCCGCCTGCAGCGAGGCTGCTTCCAGGTGCAAGCCGGCGCCACTGCCAGCAACAGCGATTTGTGCCGAGGGCCGGCTTACGCTGACGTCGGTGCGCCAGTTGACAGTCTGGCTGGTGGCCGGGGCCTCGGTCACCACCAGCACGATACGATCCGGAAAGGGGCCTGGGTGATAGCGGGAGGCACCCTCTGGCACCAAGGTATTGCGCGCATCCTGCGCCAGACTGACCAAGGGAAGCAAGAAACTCAGAACAAGGACGGCAAAGGTTTTCATGTGATGGCTTTCTCCACGGGCTGTCTCGGCCATGTCCCATCTGTGGTGCCCTGGATCACAGCAGTTCTGGCTGGGGGCGAAATCACACCACATTTACGGCAAGGGACTCTATAATTCGGCCGGCATTGTATTGCCTCTTTATGTAGAGAATATTAAGGAATCACTGATTCCGCCGGAGAACTCCCGTGACCGCGATCCCAACCACCATCTTCATGTTGGCTTGCAGCAACATATTCATGACCTTTGCCTGGTATGCCCATTTGCGTGACCTGGGCAACAAGCCCTGGCTGGTGGCTGCCCTGGTCAGTTGGGGGATCGCTTTTTTCGAATATATGCTGCAAGTGCCAGCCAATCGCATCGGCTATGAGGTGCTGAGTGTCGGACACCTGAAGATCATGCAGGAAGTGATTACCTTGACTGTGTTCGTTCCTTTTGCCCTGTTGTACATGAA
>JBJHAY010000321.1:0-4044 GCA_050485205.1 Gammaproteobacteria bacterium | reverse complement strand
GGGATTGATCCAGATCCAGGCCCGCACCTGCTCCGGCAGCATGTCGGGGAAGTAGAGAATGGGGGTGGCATAGAGGGTGATGGTGAGCAGGAAGGGCACGGCCTGGGCGAAGTCGCGGGAGAACAGGCCCAGCACCGGGAACAGCAGGCACAGGGGCAGCAGCCACAGCATCAGGCCGGGCATCACTGCCAATGAGGCAATTGCGGCGGTGGGACCGAACAGGGCCAGGCACAACACCAAGTACACCACCCCGTAGACCACGCAGGGCACGATCATGATCAGCAGCGGCAACAGCGGCAGGGGAAAGGGGTTGCGGCGATAGAGCGGGCCGAACTCCACCAGCATGTTGGCGGCGCGGGAGAGCACTTCAGCCATGCACAGCCAGGGCAGCATGCCCACCAGCAGGTATTGCAGGAACACCGGGCCGGTGTTCATGCGCATGCCGTAGATGACATCGAACAGGAACCAGAAGCCGAGGATTTGCAGGGCCGGCTGCACCAGTGGCCAGATGCCGCCGAGGATGGTGCCAGAGGTACGGTTGCGGATGTCCCGCCGCACCAGTTCGCGCAGCAGTGAGTTGTGGTAATGGGCAGCCTTGAGGGGTTCGAGCAGGGCATCCCTGGTGTAAAGCAGGACTGCCCTCATTGCCACTCTTCCGCCAGGATCAGGTCGCGGGCGGGCAGGCGCTCGTAGGGATTGACCCGCAGCACCCTGGGCTTGTCGTTGAAGTTGTCGATTTGAACGATTTCCGAATAGGCGTGGGTGACGAGATCTTCCAGCAGGAACCCTTCTGCATCCTCGGCATCGGCGGTGATGGTCTGATAAGCCACGATGGTATAGAAGTTGGACGTCTTGCGGTTGTTGATCCAAGGGTTCAACTCTATCATTTTTTCCGCCTGCACGAACATGCCAACGTCGACATTGGTGACAAATTCATTGTCCTGGCGCCAGGCCAGGATGGCCTCGATGCTTTCCTCGTCGAGGCCCGGCAGCAGTTCCAGGGCCTCGCGGGTGGCGAGGTTGATGTTGATCAGATCGTCCCCGGAGTACAGAGTGAAGGCGGCTTCCAGGTTGATCCCCTCGAATACCTCGGCAAAACCGCGGATGGCCAGCAGTTCCTCCACCGTCTCCAGCTTGCCGTTGCGGGGAATATAGGGCGGGTCCAGGGCCAGGTAGTATTCATCCTCGGCACCGGCGGGGCCTGGCTGACGATTGAGATCGAGCCAGTCGGCCCAGGCGGCGATCAGGGCATCGATCTCATTGTTGCGATCCCGGCCCAGGCGCTTTTCCAGAATCGCGCGCATGCGCGGACGCCCCATCTCGCGGATGTTGATCTTGCCGGCGTGGTCGTAGATGCGCACCGTGATGCCCTCGGCCACCGGGTATTGCAGGCTGAGGGGCTGGCCGTTGAAGCGGAACACCGGGGTGCGATTGAGTTCGCTGGGATTTTCGATGGTGCGCAGGGGTTCCGGCATGCGCTCCATCATCAGTTCCATCTCGGCATGGTTCACCGCCTGCACGATGTTGGCCCAATTGGTCAGCTCCTCCTGCTGGCGCAGGGCGGCGCGGGCGGAAAGCCGCACATTGCTGGCGATCACCGTCACCAGGATGATCATCAGTGTCACTGTCCACAGGGTGACTATGAGCACGGAACCACGCTGCCGCCGCATCAGAACAGACTTCCTCCCAGGGAATTGAGGGGGTTGCCCCGGATGCCGATGTTGGTTGGGGGCTGGATATCTTCGTGACGCCAGGCCTTGATCGGCACCACCAGTTCCATGAAGTCATCGCGCCCATCCAGAGAATGGGGCCGGAACAGCACGTGCACCGCCAGCGGCAGGCTTTGCTGCTCGCTGCCGAGCCATTCATCGGACCAGGCTTTTTCCTCCAGGTTCAGTTGCCACAGGTAACGCAGTTGCAGGGAGTAGCCCGGCAACAGCAGGGTGGTGGGGGCGTCGTCGAAGCGCAGGTCGGGATCATCGCCGAAGGCCGGGGTCAGGCTCAGGGTGATGCCGTCCTGTGCCGAACGCAGGCGCCAGGCCGCCAAGCCGGGTTGGCGCAGGGGAGAGACGGTGGAGATCCAACTGATTTCATCCGCGGCGCCCTGGAAGTAGAGCAGCCGGGCCAGGCGGTTCTGGTCCACATAGCTGTGGGGGAAGGCGCCCAGCAGGGCGCGCTCTACTTGCAGCATGGCCAGGGACTTGTCCAGGGTACGATCCAGCACCGAGGTTTCCCGCTGCCACTCATTGACCACCGCATAGACCCCAGCACTGAGCATGCCCAGCAGGATGGCGGTGAGGGTGATGGAAATCATCAATTCCAGCAGGGTAAAGCCCGCCTGCCTGCTCCGCCCTTCCTTGCATGGGCCTGCTCCGGCGCCAGAAAGCCTGGTGCGGGGTCTACACCAGGCTCTGCCACTGAGTTTGCATGACTGGGCTATTTCGAATTTGACGGGGGAGAAAATAATCGTCATTCGGCAAAGTCCAGGCTGATCCAGTAGGAGCCGGTGGCGATGACTTCGCCGCGGCCATCCAAGAGTTCATAGGTACGCAGGGCCTGTTGGCTGGCCTGGGTCTTGCGCTCGGGGGCGTCCATCTCGCCGCCAATGGAAAGCACGAATTCGTGGTTGAGGAAGTCGATGAGGGCATCGCCGCGCTCGTCGTTGAGTTGGGAGGAATTGAGCACGCTGCGAGCCTCGGTGGCGCGGATCAGGCTATCCTCGGCTCGGAAGGCCAGTTGCTTGCTGCCGGCGATCACGGCAAAGACACCGCCCAGGGCCAGGCCAGCGATGGTGAGGGCCACCATGACTTCCAGCAGGGTGAAGCCACGCTGTCTGCCCCTCACCACCGCAGGACGCGACAAGACCGCAGACGGGTCGCCTGTACGGCAGGCTCCTACAAGATCAGTCATCGAATTCTTCATGGTCGTAGCGGGTCGTGATGCGGCCGGTGATGGGGTCGACCTTGATTCTGGCTTCCAGGTCGCCCCTGACAAAGTGGAGGATGCCTCCGGTGCTGCCGCCCTGGGGGAAGAAAATCACTTCCACATTGTCGACGTCCTCCGGATAACTGCCGTCGAGGCCGGCCTGGTAGCGCAAGGCCAGGTCACGGCTGTGCCAGCTGATGCTGTTGGGCCTGGTTTTTTTGGTCTCGGCCGCGGCATTGCTGCTTGGGCCACGATCATCCCGGTCCTCGACGGCACTGCTGAAGGTGGCTATGCCCGGCATGGCCTGGACGATGGCGATGCGGCGCGCATAGTGCAGCATGGAGACGGCGCTGCCAACCTGGGCGCGAAACTGCTTGCTCTCGTTGCTGGTGATGCTGGGGATGACCAGGGTCATGCCGATGGCCAGCAGGGTCAGCACCACCAATAATTCCAGCAGGGTGAAGCCACGGGCATCCCTGATCCTGCGGAAGCCTGCCCTGCAGGAGTCAGTAGGTGCCGCCGATGTCGGCGTCATCGCCCTCACCTCCCGGCTGGCCATCGGCACCGTAGGAATACAGTTCGTAGCCGCGGCCGTTGTTGCTTACCTGGTAATGATATTCATTGCCCCAGGGGTCCCTGGGGATGCTGCGCTCGCGCAGATAGGGGCCGGCCCAGCCGGGGCGGTTGGCGGTGTTTTCGATGAGACCTTCCAGGGTTTCCGGGTAGCGGGTCAGGTCGACGCGGTAGGAGTCCAGGGCAGACTGGAAGTTGTTGATCTGCAACTGGGCCTGGGTGCGCTGGCCCTTGCCGAGGTTGCTGAACAGGGCCGGGCCCACCAGGGCGGCGAGCATGCCGAGGATGGCGAGGACGATGAGCAGTTCGATGAGGGTGAAGCCCTTGTTTGTTTGATATCTGTGTCGTGTCATATTCATGTTCCCTTTTCGGAAATTTCCTGTCTTGCAACTACAGGCCAGCCTCTTCCAACAGCAGGGTGACGTTTTCGAAGCGGTTGCGGAATTCCCGCAGGGTCGCCGTATCGGAGCCGTCGCCCCTGATGATTTGAGGCCTGAGGATAACAAATAATTCCCGTCGCACCGCAACGCTGGTCTGGTAGGAGAA
>JBJHAY010000320.1:0-4052 GCA_050485205.1 Gammaproteobacteria bacterium | reverse complement strand
TGGCAGTGTGAGCACAATATTATTTTCAAAGCCCTGTCCTGTGATTCGGTACCGCACTTCACCAGCATTGCCAGCTTTGTCAGCAGCTATCCGGAGGCGATAGAGTCCGTGTTCGAGCAGGTGCTCCTGGTCTGTGATCAGCAAGGTCTTCTGGGTAACGAGCTGTTTGCCATCGATGGCTGCAAGATGTCCTCTAATGCGGCCAAAGAACACTCCGGCACCTTGGAGGAGCTGACCCAAAAGCGTGAGAAAATCAGCCGCAAGATCCGGGCCTGCATGAAGGAACACAGAAAGCTGGATGGTCGCAAGCCCGCCGAGCGGGATCGTAAGAAACAGTTGGCACAAGCTGCAGGCACGCTGGCCAAGGAATTTGAACGGATTGATCAGTTCCTAAAGACGGCAACCCCAAGGATGGGGCGAGGTAAACGGCCTAAAGAAGTGAAAAGCAACATCACCGACAACGAGTCGGCCAAGATGACCACCAGCAAAGGTACCCTCCAGGGTTACAACGGGGTGGCGGCGGTGGATAAAAAACACCAGATCATTGTCGAGGCGCAAGCCTTTGGCGAGGGCCAGGAACACCATACCCTGGAGCCCATCCTGTCAGGTGTCAAGGATCGCTATAACCGCATTGGCCTCAGCGAGGACATTTATAAAGAGGGCATCATTGTCACTGCCGACACCGGCTTCTCCAATGATGCCAACAACCAGTACCTGAAAGACCAAGGTATCAATGCCTACATCCCCGACAACCGCTTCCGCTCTCGCGACAAGAGCTTTAGCCAACAAAAGGACAAGTACGGAAAGCGCCACAGACACGCGTTAAAGGGCGTCAAATCGATCATTCCTTCCAGCGAATTCCATTTTGACAAAAAGCGTAAAACCTGCCATTGCCCGGAGGGCAATGAAATGTGGCTCAGTCACGAGTCAGTCGAAGCCAGTGGCAAACGAAAATTGTTTTTCCAGGGTAAGCTCACCGACTGCCGGAACTGTCCCATAAAGGAACAGTGCATGCGCAACCCCAGCTCCGCTGACACCCGCGAAGGCGCGGGTCGACAAGTGTCTTTTACCTGGACGAATGGGCGAACGCCTACCGACTGGATGAAGCGACGGGTGGACAGCAAGCAAGGAAAGGTAATCTACGGCCATCGCATGTCCACGGTAGAGCCGGTGTTTGGCAATATCGGCACCAATAAAGGCCTGAATCGGTTCTCTTTGCGAGGAAAACGCAAGGTTCAGGGACAATGGCAGTTGTATTGTTTGGTACACAATATCGAAAAGCTGGCCAATTACGGGTCTGTGGCATGATCCACAGGCTATCCGCACAGATGATCGCCTGATCTTGGATAATGGGTGATCATGTTATGCGAATCTGGTTGAATATCGACCAGGACAAATGTTGGAAACCAGGCTGTAGGGGATGATGTTTGAAAATCGTTTTTCTACAGTCTCGTTGAGCGCGAGCGCCCTCATGGTGTCGCAGTCGCTCCATCCCCACGGGCAACCTCGTTGAAGCGGGACACGAACAGGCCATCCAGTTCATTGATCGCCTGCTGGGAAAACCGCAACGCCAGGTTCTGGCGTTCGCCCTGGCACAGGCGGCGCAGATCCCCGAGGGACATGCGCGCCTCGCCGCCCCGGGCTGGGGGTTCGATCGACGAACTCAGGCAGCCCACATAAATATCGGTCAGATCCTGGGCCGACAGCTCCTCCACCCCGCGGGGCTGGAGCTTGCGGGTTTCCCTGTCGGCGTGGGGGGAGACGGCTTCCTGCGCGAGGGCCATGTGCAGGGGAAGTGGCAGAAACAGCAGGGAGGCAAAAAGGGTCAGTGCGTAGCGGGTCATGGTCATGAGTCCTTTCTTGTGGAATCCCGAGGACAGTTATAAGCGAGACTTTGGCAATGCGCCAGTCCTTTTGAAAAAATATTTTGTCTGGCCCTTGACAACCATCCCGGATGACATCTATACCTTGCAGGACACAACCCGCCCGGCTTTGGATGTAGTGGCGGCAATAACGATACCAACCCCCGGCAAAGGACTGCGACCATGCGCCCCGCCATTCGCCCCGTTCGTCTTTCCGCTGTTTGCCCGTCCACACTGCTGCTTGGCCTTGGCCTTGTCTGCCTGCTGGCCTCCGGGGGCCAGGCCTGGGCGCAACTGGTGGGCGCGGTGGCCGGCCAACACGATGTGGGCAACGATGGCAGCGCCCAGTACAGCATTCCGGTGCATGCGCCGCCCGGAGTGCAGGGCATGCAGCCGCAGGTCGCCCTGTCCTACAGCAGCAACGGCGGCAACGGCGTGGCGGGCATGGGTTTCGATATCGCCGGCCTGTCGTCGATTCACCGCTGCCCCACCACCATAGTCAGGGATGGATTCATGGACGGGGTCGATTTTGATGAGAACGATCAGTATTGCCTCGATGGTCAGCGGCTCATTGCCATCAGCGGCGTATACGGGGCCGATGGCACCGAGTACCGCACCGAGTTCGACAGTATCACCAAGGTGATTTCCTACGGCTCGGAGGGCACCGCCATACCTCAGAACAACAACACGGCGAAGAACCCCCAGTGGTTCAAGGTCTGGACGGCAGACGGCCGCATCCACGAGTACGGCGCCGCCAACAACTCCCGATCGACCCTGACACTGCAGTTCGCCAGCTGCCCTGAGGGCTATGTCTATGTCTATCTGCCTGATTACGGTAGTGAGTTTTGCATGCATTCCACGACGTACCAGACAACGGCGGTCACATTCTTCTCCGAACCCCGCACTTACGAATGGTCCATCGCCAAGACCTCCGACCGCTTCAACAACCGGATGGAGTACACCTATTACGATGACGATGTGAACGGCGAGTACCGCATCGAGCGCATTGACTACAACTACGCCAGCGGCACCGCCCGCAACTCGATCCGCTTCACCTACGAGAGCCGGCCCGACACCGCATCGGGCTTTTTCGCCGGCGGCCCCATCCGCCAGACCCAGCGCCTCAAGACCATCGCCTCCTATGCCGCCAACAACAAGCTGCGGGAACTGCAGCTTACCTACGGGGTCAGCGGCGTCACCGGGGATTCCCGCATTACCTCCGTCACGGAATGCGCCGGGGGCCAGTGCGTGTCTCCCACCACCTTCACCTGGCAGCCGGGCCAGGCCGGGTTCGCCAGCACCGCCACCGGAACCGGCAACAGCGCCTCCGGCTGGGACAAGAACCCCCTGGTGATGGATGTCAATGGCGACGGCAAGCAGGATCTGGTGCAGGTGCACAACGGCCTGTGGCATATCATGCTCAGCACTGGCAGCACCTTTACGGGTCAGGTATCCGGCGGCGCATCCGGGAGCAATTGGGAATACGCCAAGGTGTTCCGCTACGACAATGACCTGCGGGATGACATCCTCACGGTGCTCAATGGCCGCTGGTATGTGTTGAGGGGGACCGTCAGTCAGTCTCAGCAGGTGACCTTCAACTACCTGGGGCAGAACTACCAGATCACCATTCCCGGTGGCCCCAGCTTCACGTCCGTGGACACCGGCATCACCGCCCACAATCCCGCCACCGCCAAGCTGATGGATATCGATGGCGACGGCCGCAAGGACCTGGTCTACGTGAGGAGCGGCGTGACCTATGTGCGGTTTCTGGGGCCGAACGGCTTTGGCGCCGAGCAGGCCACCAACTTGCCCAATCTGTCCAATACTTGGGTGCTGGACTTGAACGGCGACGGCCAGGATGACCTGCTCGCGGATATGGGCTACTACCTGACGGTCTATCTGTCCCAGGGGGATGGTACCTTCTGGGCGCATTGGCCGGGTGCCGGTGGTGTGGGCGCCGAAAAGAAGATCATCGACATGAATGGCGATGGCCTGCCGGATTTGCTGTTTCGGGAGAATCAGCAACTGTGGGTGCGGTTCAATAACGGCCGAACCCTGGGCGCCAAAACCCTGGTGTACTCCCCCGATATCGGCAGCAACCCGTTCACCCACGCCGTGCCCTTCGACTACGACGCCGATGGCCGCACCGACCTGCTGTACGCCAATGGCAGCGTCTGGCATGTGCTCAAA
>JBJHAY010000319.1:0-4066 GCA_050485205.1 Gammaproteobacteria bacterium | reverse complement strand
CCAATCAGCAGGTCGGGGTTCTTCTCCTTCAATCTTTTCCAGCGGCCCAACTGGTGGAAGACCTTTTCCTGGGCCTTTTCCCGTATCGAGCAGGTGTTGAGCAACAGCACATCCGCCTCCGCGGGGTCGTCGGTGGCCACCAACTGGTGGCTCTCCCCCAACAGATCCCGCATGCGCGCGGAGTCGTACTCGTTCATCTGACACCCGTGGGTGACGATGTGCAATTTCCTAACCGGCCTGTCGGTCATCGCTGCTCATAAATTGATCAAGAGAAAAGGGCGGGCATTATAGCGGGGCGGGAAAGGAAAACCCATACAGTGAACAAGACCTGGCTAACCTTCTGTTCCCGGGCAATCTCTCAACAGAGTGATGGCGGGATGCAGGGCGAGACAACCTCCAGTCGTGTCCTTAACTCCAGCCCTGTCCTTAAAAAGCCATCTCTTGAGAAATTTTATCTTGAAAAGTCAGGACAGCGGCTGGTCAGCCGGATAGGCGCGGGATGTACATGGAGGCATCGAAGCAATGCATCCTATAGCCCACGGTTTAGAAGCTCCTCGGGAAAACGACGGAAGGTGGCAACCGTCCGAAAGGCTGAGGGCATCAACGACAGCCAAAGTTGTGAGCGTTGGAACTCACAGGGTCAGCCAATAGACCAGAAGCAGCAGTACCAGGATCGCGACCACCCAGCCGTAGGTCGTCCATTTCAGCCAGGTGGGCGCCGTGCGCACCTCCATGAAATACTGGATAACCAGTTGCGCCTTGAGCGCGGCCGCCACCAAGACCGTTACCGTTACCGCCATGTTCAACTGGGGCTCGGCGCCGCCCCTGCCTATCCACCAGGACGCCACGGTGAGCGCCGCCAGCAGCGCCCAAACCCAGGTCAATGTATTGCGAAAGTACGCCGTCATTGCCTACCTCATCAAATAAAACAGCGCCAGTATTATCAGCCACAGCAGATCCACCATATGCCAGTAGACCGCACCGTTTTCGACCAGATTGATATCGGGCTTCGCGGACTCCCGCAGATTGGCAATGACAAATCCCAGTATCACCAACCCTAAAATGACATGACAAAAATGCAGGCCGGTCATGACATAGTAGAACATGAAAAACAGATCTTCCCCCGGTGTTAACCCGGCGCTGAACTTGGGAATCCACTCGAACATCTTCAGGATTGGAAATGCCGCGCCAAAGGCAAGGGCAAGGCTGAACAGTCGCAGCGCATCGCGCCGTTTATTTTCTCGAGCCGCCTCGGTACCCAGCGCCACGAACAGCGAACTGGTGAGCAGGATCACGGTATTGGTAACACCGATCCCCTGGTTCAGGTGCTGCTGGCTTTGCAGGAACAACTCCTGATTTTGTCCTCTGTAGTACATGTAGGCGACAAAATAGACGCCAAAGATGAGCAGATCACCGATAATGAAAAACCACATGCTGCCTTCCCCGGGCAGGTGTCTCCGGGGGATGACTGGTCTATCCGTTTGCAAATCGCTGACCGCGGGCGCGGCGTCCACAGCATTTGTCATCAGTGTCGCTCCCCTGTTTCGGCTTCAGGCATACACCGCTCGCTCGAGCCGGACATTGTCCAGCTCCTCCTCGGGCTGATTCTTGATGGCTTTGTAGATATAGACATAAATCAGGAATTGCCACGGCACGAAAATAACCATGTTGAACCAGAATGCCAGCAGGCCATCCCAGGCAAAGGGACCGGTCTTGGCGATCCAGGACGATGCGATCAGCAACTCGGTAACATATTGCCAGGCGGTCCAATAACCTATCCATTTTGGCAGAATGCGGTTTTTGTCCAGCAGTATCGACAGCGAAAGCACCAGCCAGGGCAGGCAGAAGCAGCCAAGGGAACCCATGAACGACAGATAGCCGAAGTCGTACAGCATGGCCAGAATTTCGGGATCATAACCGGGCCGAAAGGCACCTAGTCCGAAGCAGATCATCGGGAACAGGGCCCCGACAATGCCGCCGACAGCCTGACCGATCAGGAAGCAATAGCGCATCACCGGGCTCACAGTCATGCGCTTCATCTGGATCATGTAAACACCACCGGAGACAACCGCGGCAAATCCCCATACCAGCATGTAGATCGCACAGGCAACCATCAGATTGGGTGACTGCATGAACTCGATGATTCCCTCCATGGAGTTGCTTGGTGAGCGCGGCGGCATCATCCAGCTCAGGGGCACGAAAACGACGCCAAATACCTGGTAGAACACCGGTACCGTCCAGAAACAAAGCCACTGATCCAGCTTTCTGTTCTTATACCAGGGCAACCCACCGTGGGCGGTGGGTGTGCCCCCGGCAATGCTGGCTGTGCTCATGCCACAACCCCCTCGGTCTCCACCTGGCGATGTATGACGCGCAGCAGCACAAAAAACATCACCGCCACATAAACCGCGTAGGTGAACAACCTCAGGTCAAATGAAAGAAAGCCGTCCCAGGCAAGGGGTCCGGTTTTGAACAGGATGGCGAATGCGCTGGGAACTATCAGTATGGCGATCAGAATATTGAAATGCGCAACCCAGCGTGGAAACACGGGCTCCGGCCTCTCATCGAGATAGATTGCGCCTGCAAAACAGAGGCACTGCGCAATGATCGGCCCCGCGGAAGCAATAAAAAACAGCCAGGCCATATCATTGAGCAGGCTGATCAGTTGGGGATCGCGATCGGGCCGGAACAATGCCACACCCCAGCAATAGTCGGCGAGGATAAATGATGTCAAGCCCATCACCACGGCCATCAAGTAGGAGTAGGCAAAAACCGAACTCGAATTGACGATGCGCAGCATCTGTACAAGCGTTGTTGCAAAGATCGGCACCAACGAGGCTGCAATGATGTTGCACATGATGACAACACCACGCATGGCAGCGAGGTTCTCCCTAAAGAACTCCGCTACTTCCTCCGGACTCATGGTTGGCGACATCACAGGCGAAAAAGCCGGAAACATGAAATAGGCAAACAGGAAGAGAGCTCCCGCAACGGGAGTCGTCCACAGAATGATCAGTTGGCCTCGAGTACTCATGGATGGTTACCTTTTATGCATCTTATGAAGGCGCTGGAACCGAATGCCTCTAATATTTATGCCTCACTATGAGGCATAATAGGATATTATGTCTCAATACACAACACAATATAGCATGTATAATTCGCGCCTGACTGATACCGACACCACCATGGTCCAACGCTTCCACCTGGGAGTCGGACAGTTTCGCACCCGCCCCAACAGAACGAATCACTCGGCAATGGAGTCGTGCTTGACTAACGAACAACCCATGGACAGAAGAACCCGACGAACCCGAAAAGCCCTTCGGCTGGCCCTCCAGCACCTGCTGGGGGAGAAATCCTTTGATCAAATCACTGTGCGTGAAATCGCCGCGGAGGCGGATGTCGCCTACACCACATTCTTTCGCAACTACCCTGACAAGGAGAGTCTGCTTTCCGATCTGGCGGACGAGGAAATTGCCACCCTGCTGGATCTGACGCTTCCCATCTTCTCCGAGAAGAGCAGTTATGCCTCGTCGCTGGCCCTCTGTGAATATGTCAAAGGCAACGAGCGGTTGTGGGGCGCGCTACTGACCGGTGGAGCGGCCGGCAACATCCGTGAAACTTTTATTGCCCAAACCGAGATGCGGTCCGATCAATGGCCAACAGTCAGCGACTGGCTTCCGCCATCCCTGGGCACATCAATCCTCTGCGGGTTGACCCTCGAGGTGCTCGCCTGGTGGCTCGGCAAGGAGCCTCACAAATCTCCGGAAGAAATAGCCGGCATACTCGATCGGTTCTTGAATTTGAACAAGGGCTGATCTCATCGCTACTCGGGTCCTGGCGCCGTCAACGACAGCGACGGGTGGCGAAAATCCATCCTTTCCCAGAGCTGTTTTCAATCCCCCATACTTTTCAGGGCTGAACTTTCCAGGGCTTGAAAGTAATCTCTGTCGGCGTATAGTATTCAACGAATAGGGTGCTATTTAGCGTCATCGCCGCGCCCACACTATGATTAGCCCACGGGCAATCCAGAATAACCCGGCCCTCCCCACGGGTTGAGGCCTTTGGC
>JBJHAY010000318.1:0-4073 GCA_050485205.1 Gammaproteobacteria bacterium | reverse complement strand
GGCTGAGTCCCGGGTAGGGACGAGAGGGGCGTATGAGGCCAGGGATGGCCTCATCCGAGCTCACAGGGATGTGCTCGATGCGTCCCCGAACGGCCCTACCCGGGGCTCGGCCCGAGCCACTAATTTTGCATCACAGCATGAACCACTGAACCCGAACCACTGGATCTGGGACTCGGCCACTGGATTTGCATCACAGAACAAGCCACTGCACTTAAATCACAGCCCAGGCCACAGAAGCCGACAAGTACCACAGGAGCAGAGGCTATGAGTCGCGCTCCTACAGCAGCAGGAACTCCTTGAACTCCCCACGCATGCAATGGTTGGACGCCATCGAAGACGAATAAGCCCCAGCATTGATCAGCGCCACATGGGCATGCCCGCTCATGTCCGGCAATTGCGCATCCTCCTGCCAGAGATCCAGGGCTTCGTTGATATTGCCGGCCACCTGCACCGGCACCAGGGGTTCTCCATCCCAGCGCAGCGGCACCACGTGGAACGGCAACTGGTAGTGAGCAGGCTCCGGCGCAATGTTGAAGCCAGCGTCCACTCCCATGAACAGCCGGTCCCGCTTGTACTCCAGATAAGTCTTGGACAGCAGCAGCAAGCCCGCGTCCTTGGCAATGTAGTCACCCGGCTCCACCGTCAGATGCAGATTGCGCTGGCCAAAGTGCCTGGCGATGACCTTGGCCCAGGCTTGCAGGTCCAGGCGCCGATCCGCCGCCACGTGAGGCACCCCCAAGCCGCCACCGATATTCACCCCAGTGACATCCGGTGTGTGATCCACGAACCATAGACAGGCCGCCATCACCTCGTTCCATACCGGCAGTTGGGCATCCAGGTAACCGCAGCCAGTGTGGAAATGAATCCGCTCCACCCGCAGGCCATGGCCAGCAGCCAGATCCAGCGCCTGCTGGAATTGCTCACGGTAGATACCAAACTTGGTGGTGACAGTGCCGGCATATTGCAGCTTGTCGTTGTCTCCCCTGCCCACCCCCATGGCCGGGTTTACGCGCAGTCCGATGGCGGTGCCTGGGCGGCGCCGTCCCCACTCGGCGATGGCATGCAGGGAATCACAGTTCATCACCAGCCCCGAGTAGCGGGCCAGCGTGTCCAGATCTCCCTGGGACAGACTGGTGGCGGTAAAAGAGATTTCCTCCGGACGGAAACCACAACTCACGGCATGTACCACTTCATTGGGAGAGCAGGCGTCGATGCCACAAAGCCCGGTCTGCTTCATGTAGGTCAAAAGCGGCGCGAAGCGGTTGGCCTTCATGGCGTAGCAGATGCTGTGCCTGCCACCGAAGCCCGCTTGCTCCAGGGCACCATGAATACGCGCCAGATTGTCGCGAATCCGCCGTGCCGAGTAGACAAAGCTGGGGGTACCAAACTGCAAGGCAAGATCGGCCACGCGCTCACCGGCAAAATGCAGGCTTCCCTGCTGGTAGCAAAGATCCGGCCGCTGCCACCAAGACAGACTCTGATGGGGTGCATTCATCTCGTCATCAACCCACGACTTCCCGCTGTTCCTCGGCTGTGTGCGCCAAGGACGCCCAAGCGGCCACCGATGCCGCTTGCGGCTGACAACTCACGCCCAGATCGGAGGTCTCGCCGCACGCCGTCCGCACCGGCTCGTTCACCGCCGACATGGCAGGCGCCTCCAGCCGTCCATGAATCCAGCCTCGGCAAGCCATGCTGCCACAACCACAGGGAAACTGCTTGAACAGGAAGTCCTCGGTTTGGGCATAGTCCATGGTGATATAGCTGCCAGCCTCGATGTCTTCCAGTGCCAGCACCACCATGTTCTCCATGTCCAGGAACACGTTGGGTGAGCAGGAATGCAGGAAATACCCGGAAAAATACGGATCATAATTATGACGCGTGCGTGATATCTGCAAGGTGTGCTGCCTGATGTCAGGCACCACATGCCCTGCCATGCGGGCGATCACCTCACCCTTGCGGAAGGCGCGATGGCATATTACCGCCTGTCCAGCGGCGGCATCCTTATGCACGATTTCAAAATCCGAAGCCCGGGGAAACAGTGGATCCGACCCAAACTCTGGCGGGTATAACATCAGCTTGAAACTCCTTTGACGAAAGGAATGGGAGGGGGAATACCGACTTTGCGGCGAACGCCGAAATCGGCACGTTTATACAGCAAAGCCCAGGCAATGAATAATCAAACTTTTTTGTACTTTGGATCGAAACAGCTAATCCCCCGACAGTCTTGCTGGCGCGCCGTCACAGCCTTCGCGCACCAGTGTGCAGGCGCACAGGATGGCGTCCCCGCAAAGTTGGGATCATGGGGACAAAATCACTGGAATTATGGCTTTTTCCGTCGAAAATCTACCGAAGGGCCATGGGATTGGGGTATGCTACGCAGTCTTTTTTGCTGGCCGTTTCGGCCTCACGCAAATAACTTCCGGCAACGACCCACTATTACTGACTGACGCGGCAAGCAATGCAGAAACCGATCACCGAGCATTATCACCACCAGGAGGTGGAAGCAGAGGCCCAGCGCTATTGGGCAGACAATCACAGCTTCAAGGTCGGCGAAGACCCCGGCAGGGAAAAATTCTACTGCCTCTCCATGTTCCCCTATCCCAGCGGTCGTCTGCACATGGGCCATGTGCGCAACTACACCATCGGCGATGTGATCAGCCGCTTCCAGCGCATGCTGGGCAAGAATGTATTGCAACCCATGGGCTGGGATGCCTTTGGACTGCCGGCGGAAAACGCCGCCATCAAAAACAATGTGGCTCCCGCCAAGTGGACATACGAGAACATAGCCTACATGCGCATGCAGTTGCAGCAATTGGGCTATGCCTACGACTGGGACCGCGAGGTCGCCACCTGCCACCCCGACTACTACCGCTGGGAACAGTGGTTCTTCATCCGTCTGTTCGAAAAAGGCCTGGTTTACAAGAAGGAGGCCGAGGTCAACTGGGACCCGGTGGACCAGACCGTGCTCGCCAATGAGCAGGTCATCGACGGACGCGGCTGGCGTTCCGGGGCCCTGGTGGAACGGCGCAAGATTCCCCAGTGGTTCATCAAGATCACCGACTATGCCCAGGAACTCCTGGATGATCTGGCGAAGCTGGATGGCTGGCCGGAAAAGGTCCGGATCATGCAACAGAACTGGATCGGTCGTTCCGAAGGTCTTGAATTCGAGTTTCAGGTGAAGGATCAGGCACAGCCCCTCACCGTATACACAACCCGACCCGACACCATCATGGGTGTTACCTATGTGGCGGTGGCGCCGCAGCATCCTCTGGCGCTGGCGGCGGCGGACACCAATCCGCAACTGGCGGCATTCATTCAGGAGCAGGACAAGGGCACGGTGGCCGAGGCCGACATGGCCACCATGGAGAAGCTTGGCATGGACACCGGCTTCAAGGCCGTCCACCCCATCACGGGTGAGGAAGTGCCGGTGTGGACGGCGAATTTCGTGCTGATGTCCTATGGCTCCGGCGCGGTGATGGCAGTGCCTGGGCACGACCAGCGCGACTGGGAATTTGCCACCAAGTACCACCTGCCCATCCGGCAGGTGATACGGCCCACCAGCGATGACATCCCTTGCGACCTCGGCCAGGAAGCCTTCGTGGACCATGGCATCCTGATCAACTCCGGTGACTATGACGACCTTGATTTTGACCAGGCATTCGCAAAACTGGCGAAGTTTTTCGAGTCCCGCGGCAGTGGCCGCCGCAAAGTGAACTTCCGCCTGCGTGACTGGGGCGTGTCACGTCAGCGTTACTGGGGCGCGCCGATCCCCATGATCACGTGCCCAGGCTGTGGCTCGGTCCCAGTGCCGGAACAAGAACTGCCAGTGGTATTGCCCACGGACGTGGATTTCGACGGCAGTGGTTCTCCCATCAAGAAAATGCCCGCTTTCTACCAGACCACTTGTCCCAAGTGTGGTGGCGCGGCGGAACGTGAAACCGATACCTTCGACACATTCATGGAATCGTCCTGGTACTACGCCCGCTTTGCCTGCCGTGATGAAAACAAGGCCATGCTCAACGCCGCCGCCGACTACTGGCTGCCGGTGGATCAGTACATCGGCGGCATCGAAC
>JBJHAY010000317.1:0-4090 GCA_050485205.1 Gammaproteobacteria bacterium | reverse complement strand
GCTTTGTAGTTATATTCAAGAAGACTCATGGCGCCATAGGTGGATTCATAGGGGTCGAGCCGCTCATCCACCACATAGTCCACCTGCATGAAACGGATGGCGGTGGTTTTCATGAACTGCCACATGCCGGAAGCCGCCGCGCTGGAGAAGGCACCCGGATGGAATGAAGATTCCACATGGGGCAAGGCGCCCAGTTCCTGCGGCAGCCCTTTCTCGCGGATCACCTGTTGGATGTGAGGCCGGTAGGCGCCGGCACGCTGCAAGCCTTGCAGGAAGCGATCGGACTGTCCGAGTTGCCAACGGATATTGTCGGCGGCGGTGGCCAGACGTTGGTTGCTGGCCTTGTCTCCCCACAGTTCCAGAATCCTGCGCTGTGAAGTGGTGAGGTCGGAGCGCTTGCCAGTGGCCAGGACCTTGAGATCCTCGGCGATCTCGCGCCGACGCCGATTGATGGCGTCATTGTCGCGGGTCATGCGCTCATAGACGATGGACAGATCCTGATTGTCGTGGAGAAAACCACTGTTGGTATCCACCTCGGTATAGACACGTATCCAGAAATTGACAGCTGACCGAATACTGTCGGGGAAGGGGAACAGTTGGCTGTCTGGCTGTGCCTGAACACTGCCAATGATGAACAAAAAGAATGAAGAGCACAGCAATGTTCTGAACAGGCTTGGAGTAGTACGCATAAACAAGCAGGCTCGAGAGTTGTTGATATTGTCTTTATAGCGAGTTCGACTGGACTAGCGTAATGGAGCCAAGGGGTTTTGACAAGCCCACCAGCTTGCCTCAATGGGTCATCGCATAAATCACGTAGTTCAACCCGAAGCGGTAGGCTGCGGCCGTCATGGCCTCTGGATAGTAGGGATCATCGGCATGCTCCCAGGCATCCCCCATGTCCATGTTGAAATTGATGGCTACCATCAGGCGTCCCTTGTCATCGTAGATTCCACGCCAGGCCTGTGGTCCTTCCATATAAACTCTTGGCTCACCGGCGCCAGCCCAGCGCACATGGCGCTGACCGGGTATCTGGGTATTCTGATCCAGGTCATAGAGGGTATGGAAGATATCGTGGTCACTGTCCATGTCCACGATCGGACGATCCGGGAATACCCGGCGCATGGTGTCGGCAAACACGCGCCACTCATAATTGCCATGAAAATCATCAGCAACCAGGAAACCACCACGCAGCAGATATTCCCGCAGGCGCTCGACTTCCTGCTGACTCAAGATCCAGCGCCCCACCTGCTGTACGAACATCCAGGGATAGTCGAAGATGGCATCATCGGTCAATTGCAGATGGCGGCTGTCATCCGCCACATCAATGCGGGAGAGGCGTCTCACGCCCCTGGTGAAATGATACTCGGCCTCGGGATAGTCAATGGCCCACCAGCCCGGTCGGTAGCCCCAACCGACTCTGCGGCTGCCACCCACTCTGCCGCCACTGTTGTCGGCATAAATCATACGGGCCATGTGAAACTCAGCTTCGGGGTCCTGGGTGGATACCTGATTCGCGCGACCGGACTGTGCCTGCACATGCAGTGTCAGCGCCGCGGCACCAAGCAGCATTGCCGCGGTCATCATTGTGGAAAACCGGATTTTTGAGAGCATTCGACGTAGCATAGGAATCACCATGTCCCGAAATATAAACCAGGGGACCGGGAAAAGCCACGTTTTATCCCCCGCCACGACCGCTCGGCCTGGGGATATCCAACAGCTGCATCACATCGTAGGCGGGAACCTCGTAGGGATGAACCTGCAACAGCCTGTCCACCACTTTGGCGATCAGGCTGTCATCACAGACCATCTCAACCTTGTATTCGTCAATGGTTTCGATACGTCCCGCTTGTCCCAGAAAGGGCTTGCTGCCATCGAGGGGGCGGAACTGCCCCTGCCCCTTCACCTGCCAGCAACAACAATCATAATCACCAATGCGGCCGGCCCCCTCCTCGAACAAGGCCATCTTCACCTGTTGCAGATGGCTCTCCGGCACGAAAAAACAAAGTTTCAGCATCTCAGCCATCTCCCTTGATTGCTGTGCCCTCCATCTCTGGAAGTACCGCTTGCTGTGGTTTCAGGCGCTTTTCATCCCAAAGCGGCACGCCAAAGACATCATGAATGAAGTAATGGGCTACCGGCACTCCCAGCAGCATGCCCCACAAGCCAAAGCTGTGATATGCCACCAGCAGTATCATCAGTACCAGCACCGGATTCAGCTTCAGGTGCTTGCCGTAAATCATTGGATTCAACAAGTAGGCTTCCACTGCATGGATCACCACCACCATGACGATGGACAGCAATGCCAGATTCAGGCCATTGGCATTCAGCGCCACCAGCACAATCGGTATCGTGGAAATGATGACACCCAGTACCGGAATGAAGCTGCACACGAAAACAATCAGTGACAACAAGGTCAAGGAAGGAATGCCGAGAATCAACAGGCCAATGAGGGTCAGCAGGGTATTGACGCAGGCAATCATGGCCTGGGCCTGAATCGCGCGCCCCACCACGTAGGCAAAGCGCAACACTGGCTGTGCCGCTTCCTCGTAAAAATCACGCAGGCGCGACATATTCAGGCTTTTCATCTGCCCTCCCAACCTGGCGCTGTCAAACAGAATCAGGAAGCTGAACAGCAATGCCAGCAGCATGTTGGCACTACCCTGGTAAAGATGATTAATGAAGATCGGCAATTGCTCTCTTACTTGCACCGTCTGTCTCGCCATCAGCACGTCGAGCAGCAATTCCGACTCCTTGCGCTGATATCGTTCTATTCTCGCGGCATACTCCAAATCCTGGTAATCATCCGCGCCAAACAAAGCTATGTCTTCGTCTGTCAGACCCAGATCGCGCCTGACCCGGTCCAGCTCCAGATCGAGTCGGCGCAAGTCCTCCGTTTCCAACAAGCTCCTGGTATAACCATGAAGGGAATTGATCAGGCCCGGATATTGCTCGCTCATCCCCCTTTCTATTTCAATCAAACGTTCCTGAACCTGCCCCACATTGGCCATGAAGCGGTTGGCTTCGCCGATGACGCTGGGGGTAACAAATCGAATGAAACTTCCCATGAGCACCAGGAACAGGATGTAGACCAGGGTCAGGGAAAACCGATAGGGAAGCTTCAGATGGCGCTGGGCAAGCGCCACCAGTGGCGTCGCAATGAATGCCAGCAGAAAGGTAATAAAGATAAGGCCAAAGAAATCCCGCAGCATCCACAGCAGGCCGACCAATATGGCCCAAATCAGAATTCTCCGGTTCAGGCGATAAAAACGATCGAGACTGAATGACATAGGCTGCTCTGCCTCATGCCAGCAGATCGCTGGCGTTGATTGCGGGTTGAAGGCGATGGATCAGCGTTTCAGGCTTGCCGTGGAGCCAGCTTGCTGCGCCGCATCGAGTACGCAAAATAAATGATAATGCCAAGCGCCAGCCAGATGCTGAAGCGCAACCAGGTGATGGCTGGCAGCGCCGCCATCAGCAGGCCACAGGAAAGCACTCCCAACACGGGCAAGACGAATCCAAATGGCATCTTGAACGGCCTCGGCACATCCGGGTGCAGTATGCGCAGCATGATGACACCCAGACACACCATCACGAAGGCTGACAGGGTACCGATATTGACCAGTTCCGCCAGATCTCCCAGGGGAATGAAACCCGCCACAGTGGACATGAACAGACCACTGACAACAATGGTGCGCACCGGCGTGCGGGTAGTCTCATTCACTTCCGCCAGAAACGGCGGCAGCAAACCATCCCGTGACATGGCAAAAACAATACGGGTCAAACCATAGTAGAGCACCAGCATCACTGTGGTGATGCCGGCAATGGCGCCAGCCGCCACCAGACCGGAGGCCCAATTGAAGCCGATCAGTTGCAGTGCATAGGCCACGGGCGACGGCACATTCAATTGTTCGTAGCTGACAATACCGGTGAGCAGGCCCGCCACCAGCATGTAGACCACGGTGCATATCACCAGGGAGGAGATGATGCCGATGGGCAGATCACGCTGGGGATTCTTGGCCTCCTCGGCAGCGGTGGAAACCGCATCGAAGCCAATGTAGGCGAAAAACACAATGGCGGCACCCGCCAGTAC
>JBJHAY010000316.1:0-4124 GCA_050485205.1 Gammaproteobacteria bacterium | reverse complement strand
GGACAGTGTTCGGTATTGTCATGATCAGCGCGGCAATCCTCGCCACTGGCAGATTGGAGCAGTTTCGGACCAGCAAGCCTGGCTGGCATCTGGCCCGCAGCCTGGTCGGCATCGTCCTGACCCTAGGAATTTTCGCCGGGCTCAAATATATCCCCCTGGCGGAAGTGACAGCCCTGGTGTTCGCCAATCCTCTCATCATTGCCGTGTATTCTTCCCTGGTGTTGAAGGAGAAAGTCGTCCTGGGTCACTACGTGGCCATCGTCCTGGGATTCATTGGCGTGCTGCTGGTGGTGCGTCCGACACCGGATCACTTTCACTTTGCGCATCTGCTGATGCTGGGATTTGCCTGCGCCAGTGCCTTTCTGATCATCACCGCCAGACGTTTGATTGCCACCGAGTCGGTACTGACCCTTAACCTATATGTCTACCCTGCCACCTTGGTGCTGACCACCCATGGTGCCCTGAGTGAGTGGGTGGCGCCGGATCTGCTGGATTGGGCGCTTTTTCTGGGAGTTTCCTTCTTCGCCACCATCGCGCTGTACTGTGTCACTCAGGCCATGCATCTGGCCCGTCCTTCCCAAGTGGTGCCCTTCGACTATGCGCGGATACTGTGGACCCTGAGTATCGGCTTCTTATTTTGGGGAGAATTGCCGGACTGGCTCACCTGGATCGGCATTCTCATCATTGTGTCGTGTGGCCTTTACATCATTCGTGGCGGCAGGACTGCTGCTGGCAAAATAAGCCCATAACCAGGCAATCAATGTTGCAGGGTCAATAGCGCACAGCCAAGGGGCAAGTCGCTCAGGGGACGATGGCGCTGGTTTGCCCAGTGCTGTCCAAGACGGCTCTGATGAAGCCGGATGCTCTCATTTCTTCGATGAAAGCTTCAACCCATGGGTATATGGCGCTGTCCCGTCCCAGAGGAACGGCCAAGGCCTGATCGATGAGCATGTAGCGATCTTCCAGCACTTTGAGTTCGGCCTGTCCTTCGGCGGCATTTGTCAGGGATTGGCGAACCCCGGCGGCAGCATCACTTTCACCATCGAGAAAGTACTGGATAGCCTCGGCCGAGGTTGCCAGACGCTCGATTGAGGCCTTTTCCAGTGTGCGGCTCAAGTAGAGATCATAGGCGGCACCGCGACCGACAGCTATGCGTATCCCTTCCTGGTCAAGATCGCCTACCTGCTGGAAATTGCTATCGCTCCGGACCAGATAGGTACCATCGATCTGGACATACGGCCTTGAGAAGTACATTTTTGCGGCTCTCTCCGGTTCCCGGCCAAGAAAGGCGATATCCCATTCGTCACGATCAAGGGCCTCGAATACCATCCCCGCGGCATCGTAAACAATCAACTCAAGATCTGTTCCCAGGCGCATTGCCAGTTCGCGCGCAAGTGCGACACTGACACCAGCGAGTTCACCAGAGCGTGAATCTCGCTGAGCCAGTACACCGTTGCCAAGGTTGATGGCAGCTCGCAGTCGACCTGTCGGGGCCAGTTGCCTTGCAACGACAGTATTCTCACCTGCTTGCATGTCTGCGCCCCAGGAAGTCGTCAATGAAAGTGTCAGTATCAAGGCCATGGCAAGCAACGTGATAGTTCGACTTAACCTGCTGGTTGCAGCATTCTTGCTGTTGTGGCCATTCCAGCCCAAGCCCTGCGGGAAGGTACACTGGCGCATCATCCGAGTCTGATGCTTCTTGATTATGTAGCATGGTTCGTATTCCGGTGTGTTCATGGCCGAGACAAGCATCATGTCTCCTTCCAGAGCCGAATGGTGTTGCGGCCCGCTTGCTTGGCCTGATACAGCGCTGTATCGGCTTTGCGCAGAAGATCCTCAACGGCGTTGTCGTCACGCTCCATCATGGAGATGCCAATGCTCACGGTGATCACAATGTCAGTGTTGCCAATACGCACTGGTTTGGATTCGATGGCGCGGCGCAAACGTTCTGCTACCACCATGACGTCCTCCCGAGAGGTATTCAGGCTGCCAAGCGCAAACTCTTCCCCACCGATTCTGGCTACGATGTCTCCAGATCGGCAGTGCTGACGGAATACACTGCCCAATTGCCGCAGCACTTCATCTCCGGCGGCATGGCCATATCGGTCATTGATTTGTTTGAAATGGTCAATATCGAGATAGAGCAGTACCAAGGGCAGACCGCTGCGAGAGGCCTGGGCCAGATCGCGGGACATGGCTTCAAAGAAGCGGCGGCGGTTGGAAAGGCCGGTCAGGGTGTCGGTCCTGGCTTCGTTTTCGGCCATCACCATGGCGGCCTGTAATTCACGTGTGCGGGAGCTTACCTGGCCTCTGAGGCGCACGATGTGAAACAGCATCATCAATCCAAGCATGGCGACGGCGATCAGTGCCAATGGCGTGCGATAGCGGGAAATCAGGCTGTAGAATTCATTGGAATCCAGGGGTTCACGATAAATGAAGGCGTCAATATCGACGGGACGAGTCAGCAGGCCCTGTAGCCGGAACACATTGCTGATATGTTGCCAGCGTGCTTCATTCATATAACCGATGGGGACCACATGCGGCATTATCAGTTTGATGGCTTCAGTGGCTTCGAACAACAGGTGGTCGCGGCTTCTTCCATGGGGATTGTATTTTTCCAGGATCAGGTCGACCACTTGGTCTGGATTTTCCACCGCGAATGCCCATCCTCTGAGTGAAGCATCGCGGAAATTGCGCACCAGTCCCGGATCGGAGGAGATCAGCGCCTCCGTGGTGAGCAGAATATCCCCATAGAAATCCACGCCGAAATCATTGGGATGGAAGATCGTATGAGGAATGCCCAGTTGATTGAGCGTGAAGACTTCATTGGTCGTATAGCCATTGTAGGCATCGACGTTGCCATCGATGAGGACGCTGACATCGGTGATGCTGGGAACCGCCCTCAGATTTTGGCTGTCGATATCTGCCGTTTTCAACATTGCCATCAGTTCCGCATTCATGAAGCCTCCGCTGAGCATCACGCGACGGCCACGTAATTGGGACAAATCGCTGATGCCTGACTGCTCCAGACTGATGAGGACAGAGGGGGAACGTTGGAAGACTGCCGCCAGTGCCACCAGAGGCGCGCCGGTGGCGCGGTACAATAGGGCACCGGTATCACTGACAGCAAACTCCACCCTGCCGCCGAGAAGCTGGTCGATTGGCGTCTGGCTGGGGGAGTACTCGATCAGATCGACATCGAGACCGGCGTCGCGATAGAAACCCTGCTCGATGGCGGCATAATACCCGGCGAACTGGAATTGGTGATTCCATTTCAATTGCAGGGATACCTGGCGCAGGGGAACTGTGTCCGTTTCAGTTGCGGCTGCAATCGCTTGTGGTAGTGCCATCTGGCACAGTATCAATACGCTCCAGGCGAGAAGGGACGAAATTTGGCCGGAGGAGGCATCTTGTTTCACGTGTCAGGGCATCCTTCTTGGGCTGGGCCTGGTTTTGTTTTAGATCATGATATCCGGGGCTGTTCATATCTTATGGGGTCATAATGACAAGAGTACTTTAAATCTACCGGAAGTGAAGTGAAAATTTTCCTGTCTGTTGAATATTCAGAGTTTCCTTAACACGGTGATGTTGATAGCCGGGTTAACAGCTTGCGGCCGGGCCATCCTTGGCCCGGATTAACGGCCTGTTGGAAACAGTTTCCCAACAGGCAGCAAATATCTTGTTGAAAATAGTTTTCAACAGGCAAGTAATTTTCAATGAAGGGTGGCGTGACAACTGGGCCTGGGATGGACTTGCCCAGAGTGGCATGTCAGACTGTTCTGGCCTTTGTCCCGCGAGGGGCATGACACCGAGGGGAATTGCGCATGAACACTGGAAAAATTTCGTTGTCTCCATCTGGCAATGCCGCGGCAGTCAGGGAACATAGAACCCTGATCAGCCGCCGCCGCTTCTTCATCATGACTTCTGTCGCCGGCGGAGGACTGGTGCTGGGAGGCTTGACTCCCCTGGGCACAGGTCTGGCACACGGACAGCCTACTCCGGATGAGCCAGTGGTACTCAGCCCCTATGTGCAGATATTGCCAGGCGGGCGCATCAATATCTTTTCCAAGAACCCGGAATGTGGCCAGGGCATCAAGACCGGTCTTCCCCTCATCATTGCCGAG
>JBJHAY010000315.1:0-4130 GCA_050485205.1 Gammaproteobacteria bacterium | reverse complement strand
CAGCCCCCCGATGCCCGGCATGGCCACTCAACGTGCATGACAGAGCAAACCACTATGGCAGTGAATCAACGCCCATGCCAGGGGGCTGACAAGGTCAGCTCGCCGGACACCACACCATAAGTCACGCAGATCATCAGCAACAGCGCCAGCGTTACCCTGATGCCCAGGGAGTACATGGTGCGCTTGGTTTCGCCCTGGTCCTTGAAGAAAAACACAGCGCCGCTGCCAAGGCTGACCAGGATGGCGAGAAACAGGATGGCTATAATGATTTTGAGCATGAGTAGCACCGTGATGGCAGTATGATGTCAGCACCATGAAGCACGGTTGAACCAGAGACTTCAGCTTTGCAGCCGCAACTGAATATCCTGGCCAGGCTCATGGTTGGATGCCAAGGGTCTTGCATCCGAGGTAATGATACCAGCACTGAGACCTGGCGCGGTGGAGGCGTCCTGGCATGTTGACAACAAGCTTCAGGCCAAGTTGGAAGCTTACCCTCTTCACCCTGGTGATGCTGCCATTGATGTTGCGCCTTGGTTTCTGGCAACTGGACCGGGAACAGGAAAAGATCCACCTCCAGGCCATATACGACAGCCGCGCGCAAATGGCGCCAGTGGCAGAGCGTGATTTACCGCCCGCTGATGATGTGGATGCCCTGCAATATCTGCCAGTGCGCCTGCAAGGCAATTACGACAATGGCAAAACCTTCCTGCTCGACAACCGTATAGTGGAAGGCAGGGTGGGCTACGAAGTCATCACGCCCTTTGTTGCCGACACTCAGGTGTTCTTCATCAATCGTGGCTGGACGCCACAGGGCCAGAGCCGGGAGCAGGTTCCCGCGATCGAGCCGGTGAGGGGAACCCAGGATCTGGTGGCCAGTGTCTACATACCCCTGGGCGAGACCTTGATGCTGGCGGAGGAGACGCCCTTCACCGGCTGGCCCAGGCTGCTGCAAGCCCTGGATGGTGGCAGAATGGCAAGTGAGGCCGGCTATGAGCAAGCCTATCCCCATGTGCTGCGCCTGGAACCAGGCATGGCTGGCGTGTTGACCCGGCACTGGCCCGCCATCAACATGGGGCCGGAAAAGCACCGGGGCTATGCGGTGCAGTGGTTCGCCATGGCCACCATGTTGTTTTGTCTATATCTTTACGCCTGCTTCAGGCGGGAGGAAAAGTGAGTCGCGATAAATTGAAACTGACAGCCCTGTTGCTGATCGTTGCCCTGCCGGTGTCGCTGGCAACCTGGATGTTCCATGTCACCGAGATGACCGGTGTCGGCCGCACCACCAACCGGGGTGTGCTGATCATGCCGGTGCTGGATGTCACCGAATTGGCGCTGCGGGATGATAGCGGCACTCCCTTGTTCACCGTCTTCGAGGAAGCGGTGGCTGGCATCAGCGTGGAGGATTACCAGGCCAGACCCTGGATGATGGTGTATCTGGGAGCCGCCTTCTGCGACGAGACCTGCGCCGAACGCCAGTACTTCCTGCGTCAGTTGCACCGGCGTCTGGGCCGTGATTCGGGACGGGTGGAGCGCTGGTATGCCATCGTGAGTGATGCGCCCACCATGTTGCAGGAAGAAACCAGAGAGCTGTTCATCCAGCAGTTTTCCGATCTAAGGCTGGCTTGGGCGGAGCGCAACGAACTGCTTGAAAACCTGGCGCGGGTGATTCCAGCCGGAGCCGATCCAGTGGCCGAGCACTACATCTTCGTGGTCGATCCGGTAGGCAACGTCATGCTATATTTCACCCCCGAAAATGACGCAGAGGATATTCTCACCGACATCGACCGGCTGCTCGACCGCAGCAGCCTGGGCTGACGGCGACCAGGAGCCTTGAACATTCATGAAGAGCACGAAGCCGTCCTATAACCTGGTGTTGTTTGCCACCTTCTTTGCGGTGTGTGTGGTCATCCTCGGTGCCTATACCAGGCTTGAGGATGCCGGGCTGGGTTGTCCGGACTGGCCTGGCTGCTACGGCCATCTGTGGATGCCGCAGACCCAGGACCAGATCGCCCAGGCCGACGCCGCCTATCCCGACATGCCCTTCGAATACGAAAAAGCCTGGCCGGAAGTGGTGCATCGTTACTTTGCCTCGACCCTTGGCTTCCTGATCATCCTGATCAACGTGATTTCCTGGCGCAACCGCCACCTGCGCGACCAACCGGTGAAACTGCCCTTGTTCCTGCTGGTGCTGGTAATCGCCCAGGGCATGTTCGGCATGTGGACGGTGACCTTGAAACTCTGGCCCCAGGTGGTGACCATCCATCTGCTGGGGGGCTTTGCCACTCTCAGTCTGCTGTGGCTGTTGACCTTGCGTCTGAACAACCGGCCCTGGACCTACCCCAATATTCCCATCCGCCACTGGCTCAAGCTCAGGCCCTTGGCCATGACAGGCCTGCTGTTGGTGGTGTTGCAGATCGCCCTGGGCGGCTGGACCAGTTCCAACTATGCGGCCCTGGCCTGCCCAGACCTGCCCACCTGCCAGAACCAGTGGCTGCCACCGATGGATTTTGCCAATGGCTTCAATATTTTCCAGGAAATCGGTCCAAATTATCTTGGCGGGCAGATGGATGGCGAAGCCAGAGTGGCAATCCACGTGACCCATCGAATCGGCGCCCTGGTAGTCACCCTGTTCCTGGGCTTCCTGATCTTCCTGATGCACAAGTACGCGGGCGGTCGCGAAATGGCCCGGCTGGCCAATGTCATGACCGTGCTGCTGGCGGTACAACTGTTGCTGGGCATCAGCAACATCGTCTGGCAATTGCCCCTGTGGGTGGCGGTTGCCCACAATGCGGGCGGGGCTCTGTTGTTGTTGAGCCTGGTGACCCTGAATTACCGGTTGCACAAGGTGACCGGCAACGTATTTTGACAGCGTGAATGAAATGACACAGGCAAGCGTAGCCAGGAAAGCCGGATGGCGTGACTACTACCAGATGACCAAGCCGCGGGTGGTCATGATGATGGTGCTCACCTCCCTGGTGGGCATGTTCCTGGCGGTGCCGGGCATGGTGCCCCTGGACATCCTGGTCTGGGGCAATGTGGGTATTGCCCTGGTGGCGGCGGCTGGCGCGGTGGTCAACCACCTCATCGACCATCAGGTGGATGCCATCATGCAGCGCACCGTGAAAAGGCCGATTCCCCAGGGCAAGGTGACCCCGGCCCAGGCCCTGGTTTTCGCCCTGGCCATCTGTCTGCTGGGCATGTTGATCCTGCTGGTGCTGGTGAATCCCCTCTGTGCCTGGCTGACCCTGGCTTCATTCGTCGGCTATGCCATCATCTACACCGGCTGGCTCAAGCGCGCCACTCCCCAGAACATTGTCATCGGCGGACTGTCCGGCGCCATGCCTCCCTTGCTGGGCTGGACCGCGGTCACGGGCACCATCGACCCCGGCGGCTTGTTGCTGGTGCTGATCATCTTCGCCTGGACGCCGCCCCATTTCTGGCCCTTGGCCCTGCATCGCAAGAAAGACTATGCCAAGACCAACATTCCCATGCTGCCGGTAACCCATGGGGATGACATCACCAAGCTGCATACCTTGCTTTACACCATCATCATGATCATTGTCAGTGTGCTGCCCTACCTGACAGGCATGAGTGGCCCGGTTTACCTGGTGTCGGCGTTGCTGCTGGGCGCGGGATTTCTGTACCAGTCCATCGTACTGATGCAGGGGAAGGACAAGCAGGCGGCCATGCGCACCTTCCGTTATTCCATCGTTTATCTGATAGCCCTGTTCATCGCCCTGCTGGTGGACCATTACCTGTGATTTTCCGGTCTCCCTGAGCATGCAAAAAAACATCGCCAATACTGTCATTGTCCTGGTGGCCTTCATGGCCCTGTTGATCGGCCTGCTGGTCAACAAGGTGCTGTCGCCCACCATCCTCAGTCACGAGCAGCTGAACGAGAATGGCCTGTTCGTCTACGAAGTGCCCAGGCGCTTCCGCGAGTTCAGTCTGATGGACCAGCATGGGCAGCCCTTCACCCAGGAGCGCTTGCAGGACAAGTGGACTCTGATCTTCTTCGGCTACACCTTCTGCCCGGACATCTGTCCCATCACCCTGGCCACCATCCGTCAGTTCGACCGCATGTTGGCGGGAACTGGCTTTGAAGACGACACCCAGGTAGTGATGGTGAG
>JBJHAY010000314.1:0-4160 GCA_050485205.1 Gammaproteobacteria bacterium | reverse complement strand
GGGCAGTTGCCAAGGCCGGGACCGGGGCAATGTCCGGGTGAACGAAAGAAATTTCAGCGCCTTCTGGTCCAGAAAGCCATTGGGAGAAAAAACGGGAAGGCGTGAAAAAGCAAGAGCCCTGACCGGAAAAAGAAAGGGTCCTGACCGTAGGAGAAGACAGTCAGGACCCGTTGCGCTCCTGTCACCAGGAGTGGGATCTACGTACATAGATGGGCAATTTGGAAAAATCGGGGAGAAAAACCAAATTGCTTACTTTCTGTGACTCATATGGCGCAGATAAGTTCCATCTTTATGCGTGGCAAGCGCATATTGCCGTCGATATAGGAACTTTCCTACCGCGCACGCACTGACACGTCCCAAATAATCTGGCCTCAAGCGTTGAGCCACTCATCCAGCTTGCGGCTCAGCTCCTCCACCCCCTCGCGTTTCAGCGACGAAAACAACTGCGCGCTCATCTGATCCCCATAGGATTGCAGGTGCTTGCGGGCCTGGGTCAGCACATCCCGGCTGGCGCCGAAGTTCAGTTTGTCCGACTTGGTCAGCAACACGTGCAGGGGCATGCGCGACTGGGCCGCCCAGTCCACCATCATCTGGTCGAAGTCCTTGAAGGGGTGGCGGGAGTCCATCAGCAGCACCAGGCCTTGCAGGCTTTCGCGCTTTTCCAGGTATTTTTCCAGTTCCTGCTGCCACTTGATCTTTACCGCCGGCGGCACCTTGGCGTAGCCGAAACCCGGCAGGTCCACCAGGTAGCGCTGTGGCGCCACTTCAAAGAAATTCAGTAGCTGGGTGCGTCCCGGCGTCTTGCTGGTGCGGGCCAGTTTCACCTGCCCCGTCAACACATTGATGGCGCTGGACTTGCCGGCATTGGAGCGGCCGATGAAGGCGGCCTCGCGACTGCCTTCGTGGGGCGGGCACTGCGACAGGGTGCTGGCGCTTTTCAAAAATTGCGTCTGGCGGTAATCCAGGGCGGGGGGGTGGCCGGTATCAGTCATGTGAAGAAGTTTTCCGTGGGCACCAGCCGCTTGCTTGGTTGGGCTTGGCCGTGTGATGGGGTATAATCCGCGAGTTTTCGACAAGCGGATTGTAGCACGACGTATTTTTGTGAGTAGGCAACCAGTGATGAACATGACCATGAAACAAGTAGTACTCGGCCTGATCCTGACCATGGGGCTTTCCATGGGGCTTACCGGATTGGCCAATGCCCAGGGCAACGCCGCCGCCGGCGAAGCCAAGACAGTCACCTGCCAGGCCTGCCATGGCGCCAGCGGCAACGACAGCCTGCTGCCGGATGTCCCCAGGATTGGCGGGCAAAATGCCAAATACCTGCTCAAGCAGATGCAGGAAATCAAGGATGGCACCCGCGAGGTGCTGTTGATGTCAGGCATGCTCAACAACATGAGCGATCAGGATCTGGCCGACATCGCCGCTTTCTATGAATCCCAGGCCATGCCCCAGGGCGCCGCCGATCCCGACAAACTCGCCCTTGGTGAACGTCTCTACCGCGCCGGTGATCTGCAACTGGGCGTAGCCGCCTGCACCGCCTGCCATTCGCCCACCGGCAAGGGCAATGCCGGCGCTGGCTATCCCGCCCTCAGTGGTCAGGACCCCGCTTACCTGGAAGCCCAGCTCAAGGCCTTCCGCGCCGGTCAGCGTGTCAACGATGATGCCCAGGTCATGCGCGACATCGCCGCCCGCCTCAACGATGCCGAGATCAGCGCGGTTTCCAGCTACGCCTCTGGTCTGCGTTGAGCCCTTCAGGGCTGTCATCGACAAGCACATTGCCGCGGCGGGATGCCGCGGTCGTGTTCCTGGCAGCGGCCCCCAAGGGGAGATGCCAGTTGGCCCGGTTAAGCCTGCATTCACCGGGGATCAGTTAAAAAGGATGCCAAAGCACAACCTTTTTTGTATGCTTGGGGCCTTCCCGGTCAGGCTGAAAGAAGCATGGTGGCCCTAAGGTCTTGAGATAAACCGTCTTGACATAAACCGTTTAGGCCATAACCGTCCCGGTCCCGGGTGGAAGTGACAACAACTCTGGAGTAACCCGATGAAAGCATTTCTCAAATCCCTGATGGCGCTGGCCCTGCTGTTGCCTTTCAGTGGCGTCCTGAATGCCCAGCCCGCTCTGTTCGTGGAAGGCACCCACTACGAAACCATCGCCAATCCCGTGCGCACGGCCGATCCCAACAAGATCGAGGTGTCTGAAGTGTTCTGGTACGGCTGCCCCCACTGCTATGCCTTTGAGCCCCTGCTGGAAAACTGGGAAGCCAACCTGCCGGAAGACGTGATGTTCGTGCGCAGCCCCGGCATGTGGAACCAGATGATGGAAATCCATGCCCAGATCTACTATGTGGCCGAGGCCATGGGTGTACTGGACAAGATCCACCATCAGGCCTTCACCGAAATCCACCAGCGCGGCAACTACCTGCAGACCGAAGCCCAGGTCAAGGACCTGTTCGTCAAGCAAGGGGTTGATGCCGCCGAGTTCGACAAGACCTGGAAGTCCTTCGCCATCAACTCCAAGGTCAAGCAGGCTGGTACCCGCATGCGCGACTATGGTGTGCGCGGCGTGCCCAACCTCATCGTCAACGGCAAGTACCGCATCTCCGCCGGCGGCCCAGTGGCCACCCAGGCCGACATGATCAAGGTTGCCGAATACTTGATCGAGAAAGAGCGCACTGGTGGCTGACACCGGAACCTTTATCTCTGAATAACCCCCACAAAACGCCCGGTATCCCCGGGCGTTTTGCATTGCCCTGAACGCCGGCCACATCCGGGTGCTTAATATGCCCCTTGCAGTGGGGGAGTAACAGCTTGTTACAGACAATGACAACCATTTCCGTATAATCTGCGTTGTTGCAAGGGTCCCCGACAATAACGATGAGCATCCGCCCTAGATGAAATTGACGCTGCCAGCCCTGGAAAACCTTTCCCTGCGGGATGCGGTCGCCAATCTTGGCGCGCTCTACCAGGCGGGAACCAAGGCCAGCCTGCTGAATCGCTGTGATACCAGCCTGGCGCTGTTCGAAGACAAGCTGGTGAATACCGCCAACGGCGAGTACCGCCAAGTGCGTCCTACTGAGGAGGAAAGCCCCGAGGATGCCCTGGCCCGCGCCGCCGCTTCCTTGCTGCCAGCCTCGGATATCCCCCACGCCATCCTCTTGCTGTTGCCCAACCATGAATTCGTCGCCACGCACTACGCCATGGCCGCCACTTTGGGGGAGAAAATGGTGCGTTCGGCCCTGGAGTTGCAGAGCCACAGTCTGCTGCCCGGTTATGAGAACCGCCTGATGCTGGGAGTCAATGCCGCCGTGCATGAGGGCATGGCCCTGTGGTTCCCGGCACAGCGTGCCGACCGTCTGTTCGAGGCATTCGAGAAACTGGACCTTTACCTCATGGCCGTGATGCCACGGGCCATTGCCGGCGCGCTGCTGGCAGGCGCCGAGGATGAAGAAGAGGAAGGCGTCGTGGTCAGCGACCAGGATGGCGCCCATTGCACCCAGCTCATGTTCGAGCACGGTGCCATCAAATCCCTGCTCAGCGCCAACCGGCGGGACCTGGAGCAGGAGGAGTTCGCCCGCCAATGGCAAGATGCCTCGGCCCAGTTGCGGGGCGATCAGAGCCGGGAATTTTCCCAACTGGAAGATTGGACCTCACTGCGCCAGGTAATCCCCGCCATTGCGTCCTATTGCTTCCTGCCCAAGGGCTCTGAGCGAGCCGCCCGCAGCCTGGAGAAGGCCCGTTACCGCAAGTACCTGGGTGCCGCCGCCGCCGCCGCGGTGTTCATGCTCTGCATTCCCTTCATCGTCAACTGGTGGCACCTGCAACGGGTGGAGCGCCGCATCGAGGCCCTGCGCCAGGAGACCGTCGAAGTCCGTGAATTGCAGGCCTTCGTCTATGACATGGAAGACGAGTGGGGTGCCCTCGCCGAGTATCCGCGCCAGAACGTGGCCGGCATCATGCTGGCCCTCAATGATGTGATGGAAAACACGCTGTCCGCCTTCTCCATCAGCAAGGGCGTGCTGGACATCCAGGGCTTTTCCCGTGATCCCGCCTTCCTGGTGGAACAACTCGCCGAGCGCCCGGAGTTCTATGATGTCACCCAAAGCCGCAGTGTGTCGGGTGACCGCTTCGGCATCCGCATGAATGTACAGGGTGTGGAC
>JBJHAY010000313.1:0-4168 GCA_050485205.1 Gammaproteobacteria bacterium | reverse complement strand
GAGACAGGGCATGTTGGGCATGCATGGCACGTATGAAGCCAATATGGCCATGCACGAAGCCGATGTGATTCTGGCCATTGGTGCCCGCTTTGATGACAGGGTCACCAATAGCGACGTATCCAAGTTTTGTCCCGATGCCACTATCTTGCACGTGGATATTGATCCAGCCTCGATTTCCAAGACGGTGACCGCCCATGTGCCTATTGTTGGTCCGGTCGTGCCGGTCTTGAAGGAGATGATTGAGCTGATCAAGAATTCATCAGTGGAAGTAGACAAGGCTGCACTGGAGTCCTGGTGGAAACGGATCGAACACTGGCGCGCCAGGGACTGCCTTGCGATCAGGAATGAAGGTGAAATCATCAAACCTCAGCAGGCAATTCGAACCTTGTGGGAAGTCACCAAGGGGGATGCCTATGTGACCTCTGATGTGGGGCAGCATCAGATGTTTGTGGCGCAGCATTATCCATTCGACAAACCCCGGCGCTGGATCAATTCCGGTGGCCTGGGGACCATGGGTTTTGGATTGCCGGCGGCGATGGGGGTGCAATTGGCCTTTCCAGATGCCGTGGTAGCGTGCGTGACTGGTGAAGGCAGCATCCAAATGAATATCCAGGAGCTAGCTACCTGCACGCAATGTGCATTGCCGATCAAGATCGTGAACCTCAACAATGAGGCCTTGGGGATGGTCAAGCAGTGGCAGGATATGCAATACGGCGGCCGCTACTCTCACAGCACCTATGCTGATTCCCTGCCTGATTTTGTGAAATTGGCCGAATCCTTTGGCCATGTTGGTATCAGGATCGAGAAATTGAGCGAACTCGAGGAAAAAATGGCCTATGCCTTTTCACTGAAGGACAGGTTGGTGTTCATCGATATTGCGGTTGATCAGAACGAGCACGTCTATCCCATGGCAATCAAGGGTGGGGCCATGAGTGAGATGTTTTTGAGCAAGACGGAGAGGACCTAAGATGAGGCGGATTATCTCGATTCTTTTGGAAAACGAACCGGGCGCCCTGTCGAGGGTCGTGGGTCTGTTTTCACAGCGCAATTACAACATCAACTCACTGACGGTTGCCCCTACCGAGGATCCCACGCTGTCGCGGCTCACTCTGACCACTGATGGGGATGATCGCAAGATAGAGCAGATCATCAAGCATCTCAACAAGTTGGTGGATGTGGCAAAACTGGTGGATTTGACCGAAGGCGTGCATATAGAAAGGGAATTGATGTTGATAAAGGTGAAGGCATCCGGTGCACAGCGAGCAGAGGTCAAGCGAATTACGGATATTTTCCGTGGTGTGATTGTGGATGTAACGCCGTCAATGTTCACTATCCAATTGACCGGTACCAGCGACAAGCTTGATGGTTTTATATCGGCTCTGGCTGGTACCAGCATTCTCGAGGTAGTACGGACTGGTGTTTCTGGCATCGCCAGGGGCGAAAAGGTCTTGAGTCTATAGGAGCTTGCGGGCCATCGGTTCAACGCTGAACTCTCGACCCTAAGTTGAGAGTTGCGTCGCGGTCATGGATGGTGGCCGGGTTTGGATATAATTTGGGATAGATCAAAAAATATACTATGTGTGGAATATTTTTCCTGAGATGAGTGGTCTTAAGTAGTATCACTACTCTATTGTAAAGGTAGTGATTCTTTGGCCAAAATGTGCAACCTACAGGAGCAGTAACTTGGTTCCCTGTATTTGTAGATGTAGGTTTTAAGTTTATTCATTGATTTTAAGGAGCGGTGGGATGAACCCATCGCTGCCAGGAGAGGATTCCATGAAAATCAAGTATTTATTGTTGGCTTTTGCCTCATTGGGCTTGCTTGCTTCCTGTGCTGCGGTGCCTGAAGGAGAAACACAGGCCGGTGCTACGCCTACCTATGACAGCCGTTATGATCTGGAAAGAATGGCACGCTACGAAAATGCTAGCCGGCGTGCGGGAACCCGGGTTTATTGGCTGAATGCGCCGATGTCGGGTCAAAGGCAATAAAGATGGAATTGCAGCTTGCATCATTCCCCAATGCAGTGCAAACTTGCCCCATCTGAACCAAAGCTTAACAATGCCGGACGCCAATATCTGTTCATATTTCAAGGGCCGGATAACAAGGGGGGAAAGCACTGAACTGCGATGTTCATGTGCTTCAATAAGAATAAGAGGGGTTATCCTGGTAGGTTAAAAGTCTGCCGGGGGGAAAGAAATCAAGCCAGGCCAAAAACCTGGCTTTTTTGTTGCCTGCGAAATTCACTTCCTCATGAGGGATCAAGATACTGATCCGAAAACCAGTTCTGTACTCAAGGAAGCATTGTCTGATTTGCCCAGCCCGAATATTAGAGTAATGCTCGGGCTGGGTTCCCAGATATTGCCTGGCGGCTTTGTTAAATCACTTTCTTCATGGCAGTCATATGGCCGCGAAGCCTTTCACCGACAATTTCTACGGGATGGTGACGGATAGCAGCATTGACTTCGATCAGTTCCCTATCGTCCACACTGTAGTCTTTCAGGCCAAGCCCTTTTCCTATCACATCAGTGCCTAGCTGAGTCATGAAATCCTTCAGAAGAGGGACTGCTGCGTGGGAGAACAGATAGCAACCATATTCCGCGGTATCGGAAATGACCTTGTTCATCTCGTAGAGCTTTTTGCGTCCGATGAGATTGGCGATCAGCGGTGTTTCATGCAGAGATTCATAGTATGCGGATTCCGCGATAACGCCGGCCGCGGTCAGGGTTTCGAAACAAAGCTCCACGCCAGCTTTGATCATGGCGACCATCAGGATACCGTGGTCGTAGTATTCCTGCTCACTGATGCCGGGAGCTTGTTCAGTGCTGGCCTTTTCAAAGGCGGTTTGGCCGGTTTCTTCACGCCATTTCAGCAAGTTGGCATCATCATTCGCCCAGTCTTCCATCATGACCCGGGAGAATGTGCCATTCATGATGTCGTCCATGTGCTTCTCGAACAAAGGACGGAGCAATTGCTTCAGGTCTTCACTCAGATGGAAGGCTCTGATCTTGGCAGGGTTGGAGAGTCTGTCCATCATGTTGGTGATGCCGCCTTGCTTGAGTCCTTCGGCAACAGTCTCCCAGCCATGTTGTACCAGTTTGCAAGCGTAGGAAGGATCAATTCCTTCAGCGACCATGCGCTCAAAGCAGAGTATGGAGCCGGTTTGCAGCATGCCGCAGAGGATGGTTTGTTCCCCCATGAGGTCTGACTTCACTTCCGCGATGAAGGAGGATTCCAGCACTCCGGCGCGATGCCCGCCAGTAGCAACAGCGTAAGCCTTGGCAATTTCAAGGCCGTCACCATTGGGGTCGTTTTCTGTATGGACGGCGATCAGAGTGGGGACACCGAAGCCGCGCTTGTATTCCTCTCTGACCTCTGTGCCAGGGCATTTGGGGGCGACCATGATCACGGTGATGTCCTTGCGGATTTGCATGCCTTCCTCGACGATGTTGAAGCCGTGGGAATAAGCAAGGCAGGAACCTTGTTTCATGAGCGGCATGACTTGGTTGATCACGGCAGTGTGCTGCTTATCCGGGGTCAGGTTCAGTACCAGGTCGGCGCTGGGAATCAGTTCCTCAAAGGTACCGACCTTGAAGCTGTTTTCCGTGGCATTAACCCAGGATTGGCGCTTTTCCGTGATGGCTGACTGCCGCAGGGCGTAGGAAATGTCCAGGCCACTGTCGCGCATGTTGAGGCCTTGGTTGAGGCCCTGGGCTCCGCAGCCCAGTATCACGACTTTCTTGCCCTTCAGTTTGCTGACGCCTTCACTGAATTCGGACTTGTCCATAAAACGGCATTTTCCCAACTGTTGCAGTTGCAGCCGCAAGGGCAAGGTATTGAAATAGTTCATATCGACTCCCGGAACGTTGATTGAAAGATTAACTTGTAGTCAGGTGCGAGGGCATTGTTTCTCAAAGCTGCCCGTAATTGGTCAGATTGGCGGTGATGGAGACTCCCAGCAGGCCCAGGGCCGCTATATTAAGGCTAATTGCTGCGTTGCGTATAATGATATATTTGCAATGTTGCGTTTCGTTATTTGCAACAAGAAGGAGGGGCCATGACTTTAAGGGAGCTCGAACTGTTCCTGCACCTTACCAAGACTTTTCATTTCGGGCTGACCAGTCAAGCCTGCCATTTAAGTCCTTCCAGTCTCAGCAGAACCATCAAACG
>JBJHAY010000312.1:0-4169 GCA_050485205.1 Gammaproteobacteria bacterium | reverse complement strand
CCCATCAGGGATCAGGATGGCCGGGTTGAACGACATATCGGCATTTTTTCCGACATCAGTTCGGAAAAGGACGCCGAAGCCAGAATCAATTTTCTTGCCCATTATGACCCACTCACCAATCTGCCCAATCGCAGTCTGTTGCGGGAACGCTTGCAGTTCGCCATCGCCAATGCCGGACAGGCCAATGACCATATCTGCCTTATGCTGCTGGACATCGACCGCTTCAAGCATGTCAACGAGGCCTTCGGCATGGAAACAGGGGACCGCCTGTTGATCCTGTTGGCACGCCGGATGATGCCACTACTGACAGAGCGCGACACACTTTCACGTCAGGGGGGAGACGAGTTTGTGCTGTTGTTGCCAGGGCGTGACCCCCAACAAGCCGGGCATCTGGCCCGGCAGATACTGCAGGCCATCACCCGCCCCTTTAATTTGAGCAAGCCCCTGGAACAGGAAATCAGCCTTACCGCCAGTATCGGCGTGGCACTTTTCCCCGATAATGGCCGGGATGCCGGCAGGCTTCTGCAATGCGCGGACTCTGCCCTGTTCCAGGCCAAGGAACTTGGGCGCAATCGCTTCCATTTTTTCAGCGAGGACAATCAACAACAGAGCCTGGAGTTCATCCGCATCGAAACCGGCCTGCGCCGCGCCATAGCGCAACAGGAACTGACGCTGTTCTATCAACCTCAATACGACACCCTCAACGAGAAACTGGTGGGGGCCGAAGCCTTGATTCGCTGGCAGCATCCAGAGTGGGGCATGGTTGCGCCAGGGCAGTTCATTCCCGTGGCGGAGGAGACTGGTCAGATCATCCAGCTCGGGCGCTGGGTGCTCGAAACCGCGGTAGCGCAGCTTGCCGAGTGGTCCCGTCAAGGACTGCCCCTGGTGCCGGTGGCAGTGAATTTATCTGTCTCACAACTACGCTCGGGCGAACTGGCCGCACATATCAGCGACCTCTTGACGAGGCACGGCGTCGAACCCCATTTACTGCACCTGGAAATCACGGAAAGCGTGGCCATGGAAGGATCGGTCAACACCAGCAGGATTATTGATGAACTCAATGGACTTGGCGTTTCCATCGCCATTGATGACTTTGGTTCCGGCTATTCTTCCTTGAGCTATCTCAAGCAACTGCGCATTCAGAAATTGAAAATAGACCAGAGTTTCATACAGGATATAGGCAGGGATCCGTCCGACGAAGCGATTGTCAACGCCATCATCGCCCTGGCGCGGACCCTTGGCCTGAACACCATCGCCGAGGGTGTTGAAACGGCAGAACAACTGGCATTTCTGAAAGCAGCGGGTTGTGATGAAATCCAGGGCTTCCTGTTCAGCAAACCCCTGCCCACCGCCGAATTCGAGTCATGCATGAAAAAAGAAAAAATGATGCAAGTGGTGGACCACGGCCACGATCCTCATTAGTATTTGAAGCATTGTCCCAGGCAGGCCCGCCACGGCTGCGAACCGCACTGTACGGACAGCTCCCAGGCACAATCCGGAGTTCATGAGGGATACAATCTCCAACCACCTGGTCAAACCACTTATGAAACAAAGTATTACCAACAATCTTTGGTGTCTGGCACTGGGTTTTTCATTGCTCCTCTGCGGCCACGGAGCCAGGGCGGATTTTGATGCCCGCTGGCTCAACGACGACGTACTCCTGATCGCATCACCTGACGGCAACACCTTGGTGGCAGTGGACACAGACGGATTGATTCTGGTGGACGGAGTACCGGCATCCCAGGCTCAGGATTATCTGGATTATGTGCGCAAGACCACTGGCCATGACAACATCAAGATACTGATCAACACCCATTGGCACCCCGAAGTTACCGGGCTCAATGACGCGCTCGGCCAGGCCGGCGTGCCCATCCTCGCCCACGACAATACCAAGCACTGGCTGGCAGCCACCATCCGCCAGCGTGGCGCCACCATCATCCATACCCCAGTCGTTCCCCATGCCTTGCCCAGCGCTACCTTGCACGAGCGGGACAGACTGCCATTTCGCAATGGCCACATTGAGATGGGTTATCTGCTGCAGGCCCACACCGATGGTGATCTCTATGTGCGCTTTCCCGACCACAATCTGTTGTATACCGGTGGCGTCATCCGCAGCGACGGCTGGAACGTGGTGGACGACACCACCAATGGCTTCATTGGCGGCCTGATGGACGCCTTCACCACTTTGGAGCCCCTGATCGATGACGCCACACTGATCGTACCCGCCAGCGGCCCGCTCATGGACCAGGCCGCGTTCAATGACATGCATACCATGTACAAGGAAGTGATGGCGGAGATGGTGAGTCTGCTGCGGCAGGCGAAAAGCATCGAGGAAGTGGTGTCCATCAATCCCGTGGACGGGCTGCGGCCCGAGTGGGGCGATCCCTCGGATTTCCTGGCCCAGGGATTCCGCAGCTTCTACAGCCACCTGCGCGATACCAGACACGTGGGAGTCATGCCCTGAGATGACATACCCTGAGAACAACACAGCCCCCAGATCATCACGGCAACCCCTGGGCCGGATATTGCACCAGGTTTCCTGCTGGGGCTTGCGCGGCATGAAAACTGGCGCAATAGTCGGGCTGACCGCGGTGTTGGCAATCCCTCTGCCTAGCATGTCTGGTGCCCTGGCCGCCGAGGAAGCCCTGGGTGCCAGAGCCGCCGCCAGTTTTGCCCGCTTCGCCGAAGCCGATGAAAAGTTCGGCTTCCTCGATGAATATTGCATGGGCTGCCACAATACCGACGACTGGGCCGGCAGCCTGGCCTTCGATCTATTTACACCCACTGAGATCGCCGACAATGCCGAGGTCTGGGAAGAGGTCGTGCGCAAACTGCGTGGCAGCCTGATGCCTCCCACTGGCGCGCCCCGCCCTCCCAGTCACGGCACCGATGACTTCGTCACCTGGCTGGAGCAATACCTGGATCATGCCGGCTCACTGGCGCAACATGTGGGTCATGGCGGCCTGCACCGGCTCAACCGCAAGGAATACGCCAATGCCATCCGCGACCTGCTGGGCATCGAAGTGGACGCCGCCAACCTGCTGCCTCAGGACCCCACCGTGGACGGCTTCGACAATGTGGCCACTGCCCTGCGCATTTCCCCCTCATTCCTGGACCAGTCCCTGACCGCCGCCAGGGTAGTGGCGGAGCAGGCCATCGGCAATCCGGCGCCGCGTCCAGGTGGCGCCACCTATACTTCCCGTGGCGGCGGCCAGCATCATCACGTGGCCGGCCTGCCCCTGGGTACCCGCGGCGGCTTTGCGGTGGAACATTACTTCCCCGCCGACGGCGAATACCTGCTCAACATCGGCAACCTGGCCTCGGCGCTGTGGGTCTTCAACCAGGAATTCACCCATACCCTGATCGCCACCTATGACGGCCAGCGTTTCTTCGAACTGGATATCGGCGGCGGAGATGACCTCCGGGCCATCGACCAGATCGGGGACCCGGCGGTGGATGCCATCAATGAAAAACTGAAAGACATCCCCTTCCAGGCCGAGGCCGGCCCCCATGAAATCGCGGTGACCTTCGTGCAGCGTTCCTTCGCCGAATTCGAGGGTACCCTGCATGCAATGACACCGGGGGGTGGCCAGAATGTCATCAATGTCACGTCGTTTGAAATTCTCGGCCCCTTCAACCCAAGCGGGGTCAGCGACACCCCGGCCAGGAACCGGATATTCAGCTGCTATCCCAGCGCTGCGGCGGAGGAAAATGCCTGCGCCAGCCGCATCATTGCCGAAACTGCCCGCAAGGCCTTTCGTGGACCGGTCAACGATGCTGATCTGGCGCGCCTGATGGCCGTTTATGAAGACGGACGCGCCAGCGCTGATTTCGACAGCGGCATCCGCCGCGCTCTCACCGCCATCATTGCCAGCCCCAGGTTCCTCTATCGCCTGGAACGCACACCTGAAGGTGCCAGCCCCGGTTCCATCCATGCCCTTGACGATCTGGAACTGGCATCACGACTGTCATTCTTTCTGTGGAGCAGCATTCCCGATGAAACCCTGCTGGACCTGGCCGAGGCCGGACGCTTGCAACAGCCAGATGTGCTGGCAGCGCAGGTGGAGCGCATGCTCAAGGATGACCGGGCCTCCACCCTCGCAACCAACTTCGCCTACCAGTGGCTGAACCTGGGGGCCCTCGATGACATCGATCCCGACCCCATGTTC
>JBJHAY010000311.1:0-4170 GCA_050485205.1 Gammaproteobacteria bacterium | reverse complement strand
AGCCAACAGAGCCGCCACCAGCTCAGCCTCATCGTGGTAAACCGCCCAATGCAGCGCGGTGGTGCCATTGCTGCCGGGTTCGTTGACAGCACTGCCGGCTTCCGCCAGCAAGGCCATGACAGTGGCCGTGTCATTGTCGCGGGCGGCATCCACCAGAGGAGTGGCAAGGACGAATGTGGCCCCTGCCACCATGGCCAGGCACACAACAAATTGGATCAATGATTTACGCATCTATGTTGTTCTCTTCCCCCTGTAGGAACCGACCCTGCTCGCGACTGCGCTTGCTGACCATGCAACTGTCGCGAGCAGGGCTCGCTTCTACAGGGGTATGGTTATACCTCGGTCAATACTCCAGTGCTGTCGCCAATGCTTTCCACCGGCACATTGGCGCGGTGCAGCAGAGTCAGCAACAAATTGGCGAGGGGGGTATGGTCCTCATATTTCAGGTGCTGGTGGCCCCGAATGGCACCACCACCCTTGCCCACCACCAACGACGGCAGCGGGAAATTATTGTGCAGATCGCTATTACTCATGTTGGAGCCATAGAGAATGGTGATGTTGTCCAACACCGTGCCATCGCCGTCGGGCATGGCCGCCAGCTTGCTCAGGAAGCCGGCGAACATCTCGCTGTGCCAGGCCTGCAACTGCACCAGTTTTTCCAGTGACTGCGGATTGCTGTTGTGGTGCGACAAGGGATGGAAAGCATCGGGAATGCCGATATGGGTGTAGGCCTGATTGCTGACCTCCGCCGCCATCATGAAGCTGGCGACCCTGGTCAGGTCCGCCTGGTAGGCAAGCGCGATCATGTCGAACATCAGCCGCACCTGCTCATCAAAGTTGGGAATCCCCACTGGGATGTCGGGCAGGTCATAGATGCTGAGATCACGCTGATCCATCATCTGTACCCGGCGTTCTATTTCCCGCACGCTGCTCAGGTAGTCGTCCAACATGGCGCGGTCACGGGGACCAACACGCTTCTTGAGATCGTGGGTCTCGCTCATCACCATGTCCAGGACGCTGGCGTAGTCCTCGGAGATCAGCTTGCGCTCCTCGGGGCTGTCGCCGAGGCCGAACAGGGTCTGGAACAGTTTCTTGGGGTTGGCCTCCATGGGCAGGGGACGGGTGGGCGAGCCGAAGGCAATGGTATTGCCGAAACTGCAACCATAGGTGCCATCGCAGGCGGCGCTGCCACCCCGCTCTTCAGTGGCCACCTCAAGAGAAGGCAGGGCGGTGTCCATGCCGATATGACGCGCGGCCAGCTGGTCGGCGGTGATGCCGCCAAGGGGAGCATGACTGCGGCGCGGTGGCACGCAGGAGAGCCAGGTACCTGGTGTGATGGCATGCACGGCGGAACTGACCGCGGGCTTGTTGTCCAGGCCGCTGACGATGGTCAGGTAATCCTTGTAAGCTTCCAGAGGCTTCAGAATGCGCTTGAGTTCGAATTCACGGCCCACCTGGTCCGGGGTCCACTCTTCCATGATGGCACCGTGGGGCAGGTAGAAAAAGCCCATGCGCGGCTTCGGCGCCGCGGCAGTCTGAGCCAAGGCGGTGGCCGCTGGCACCATGGCATCCAGCAGCGGCAAGGCCACGCTGACGCCCAGGCCACGCAACATGGTGCGGCGGGACAAATGCTTCTTGGTAATGACCATCTTCTACTCCTTGGTCCCCTGGGGGACTCGGCGACTGTCAATCATTCATGCCCAGCCTGGTATCGGCCTCTTCCTCTGGCACTTGCTTCATGCCAAAGGGCACGCTCTCGGCAATGGCCAGCACCAGGGCCGAGAAGCGGTAATCGTCCTCGGCCGCTTGCGCTACGATGCGCCGCACCACCGGCATGTCGTGGTGCTCCACCGCCCGGCCCAGGGCATAGGTCATGAGTTTTTCGGTGAAACTTTGGGCAAATTGCCGCGGCTGGGCCACCAGGGCTTCGCGCAGATCATCCGGCCCCTGTATCGGGACTCCTCCCGCCAATTGTCCACTGGCATCGATGACTTGGCCAGCCCAGCGGTCACGATCGCGCCACTTGCCGATGGCATCGAAGTTTTCCAGGGCCAGACCCAGGGGATCGATGACGCCATGACAGTTATTGCAGGAGGGATTCTCACGGTGTACTTCCAAGCGTGCCCGCACTGTGGTGGGCTGGGCGCCAGGGGCATCCTCCAGGTCTGTTTCCACCTCCGGCGGTGGTGCCGCCGGGGGCGCGCCGACGATGGTTTCCAGAATGTAGGCGCCACGCATCACCGGCGAGGTGCGATTGGGGTAAGAAGTCAGCATCAGAATACCGCCCTTGCCCAACAGGCCCCAACGGTGGGACTCGGCCAATTCCACCCGACGGTAACGATCACCGCGTACCGAAGACAGGCCGTAGTGGCGCGCCAGACGCTCGTTGACAAAGGTATGACGGGCATCGAGCAAGTCGGTCACTGGACGATCCTCCAGCAGAATGCTGGCCACGAAGCGACGCAACTCCTCCTTCAACGCCGCCCGCAGAGTGGGGTCGAACTCAGGGAAGAGGCGGGGATCGGGATCGATGGCATCAATGTCCGCAACCCGCAGCCATTGCATGCCGAAGTTGTTGACCAGGGCCTGGGCGCGGGGGTCAGCCAGCATGCGGTCCACCTGACGCTTGAGCTGATCGCGGTCACGCAAGTCTCCGGCTTCGGCAGCCGCAAGCAGTTCATCATCCGGTCCCTGGCTCCACAGGAAGAAGGACAGGCGCGAGGCCAGCTCAAAGTCGCTGAGCGCCATGACCTGCCCCGGCGCGGCGTCCGGCGGAATTTCTTCCGCCCGATACAGGAACTTGGGGCTGGCCAGCATCGCCATGATGGCGCGCTGGATACCGCTTTCGAAACCATTCAAGGCATGGCCGGCCTGATAGAAGCCCATCAGCGTTTCCAGGTCCGCCTCGGTGACGGGGCGCTTGAAGGCCTGACGCGCCAGACGGCTCAGAATTTGTCCGGCACAGGCCACTTCCTCTGTAGCCGAGGCGGGATAGCAAGTGAAGATACGCTGGCGGCTCGGCGTGTCGCCGGTACCACTGGGATTGAAAGGACCAGTGACATTCATGCCCAGCACCAGCGGAATCGAATCCATGGTCAGGCCCGGCAGCGTGTGCAGCATCTTGCGGTCGGATTCGGCATGGGTTTTGGCGATGAAGGCCACCCCCACCTGGTGAGTGCCCGCCGGCACCTGGAGGCGGATGCCCTTGAAGCGGTCCAGGATGTCGTCCACCGCCTGCTGCTGGAACTGGTCCACGTAGCGGAAGTCTTCCTCCCCGCCCAGATTGCGGCGGAACACCTCTTCACCGTCCAAGGTCAGGATCAGGGTATGTTCATACTCCAGCCAACCGGTGGGGTATGAACGCACCAGGGAACCTTCCATGGAGCTGACCCGCAGGTCGATGTCGTATTCGGCATCGGCAGGAAAGTAGTGCTCCACCTGGAAGCCACCCCGGGTGCCGAGGGGCAGGCCAGCCACGTGACCATGCTGACCCAAGGGGTCGGGCGCTTCATAAGTGTATTGATCTGGGCGCGGCTCCGCATCTCCCACGGCGCGGATGCTGATAGCCCTGGCGGCGGCAATGTACTGGTCCAGAAAGGCGGGCGACACCTGCAACACCTCTGCCACGTTTTCGAATCCCTCGCTGCGGGTATCCGGCGGCAACAATTCCGCTGGGTTCACATCCAGGGCAAACAGACGCTTGATTTCGTTGGCATACTCAATGCGGTTAAGGCGATGGATGGCGACACTGCCGGGATGCAGTTCCCCCTCTAGAAAACTCCGATCCAGGGTGCCTTCCAGGCTCGATACCAGGGCGCTCAATTCAGCACCGGCGGGCTGCGGTTGACCAGGTGGCGGCATCAAGCGCCCACGCAGCTTGCGCACCACTTCCTCGAAAATCTCGGGATGATCGTTGACCATGGCGGGATTCATGGACTCCAGATCCAGCCCACCGGCCCAGTCCTCGAAGTTGTGGCAACCAAAGCAGTACTGCTCCAGCATGCCCCAGCGTTGCTCAAGATCGGCACCAGGTGGCTGGGCCAGGCTGCCAGCAGCGGCCAGCAGCAGTCCCACGCCAAGAATCCTGCCAAATTTGGTATCGTTGCCTGACATCAGACCACCCCATCCACTTCTCTGTAATGCCTGCCCAGGCCGGGATAGGCATTGAGC
>JBJHAY010000310.1:0-4179 GCA_050485205.1 Gammaproteobacteria bacterium | reverse complement strand
GCCCACTACACCATGGTCAAGACCACAACCTTCAACGGTATCCGCCTGCCATCCATCGCCTTGTGGAATTCGGAAACCGGAGAGGTGCGGGTGGTCAAGGAGTTCGGCTACGAAGACTTCAAGTCCAGACTGTCCTGAGCGCAAGCCGAAGCGGGCCCTGCAACGCCGGATTGTTTGCTTTCCTTCCAGCCATGTTGGCCTGGTGATCCCTGAGTGTCGCAACCCATGAGTTTCGGCCTGCGTTTTCGCTTGGGCTTGATCATCTCCTTGCTGATGACATTCGCCCTGATTGGCAGCCTCAGTTACTTGATGATTTCAGCCAAGAGCAGGCTGCAACAGGAATTGGACATGCTCGGCCGGGTCACCAACCAGTTAATGGCCCTGGCGGTGGAAAGCGGCGGTCTTGTGGGCGACATCGATAATCTCAGGGCAAAGTTGAGTCAGATTGCCTACTCCGATCAATTATCTGAATTGAGAATATTTGTCTCTGCTTCCGGGTGGGACTACACACCACATTATCTCGATGATGAACGGCCCGTGCAGGCTCCCGGTTGGTTCGTGGAGTGGTTACACCCTCAGCCCTTGCAGGTGATATTCGCGCACACCCTGGTGGATGGTGGCGTGGTGATCATCAGGGCTGATCCAATTGCATTGATAGAAGATCAGTGGCAGGAAGTGCGCTTCATCATGTTCAGCCGCGTATTGGTCATCCTCCTTATCGCGGTGACCATCATCGGCCTTGTGGGCTACTGGTTTCGGCCCATGGACGCGATCATTGCCGTATTGGAGAACGTGGAACATGGGGATTTCAGTCGCAAAGTCCCCAATATGCCACTGCCTGAGCTGAATAAAATTGGAGAAAAAATCAATCGCTTGACCATAGTGCTCGGCGCCAGCCGCACCGAGAACCAGCGTCTGGCACGTAAATCACTCACCATTCAAGAACAGGAGCGTCGGTACCTGGCCCAGGAACTGCATGATGTCATGGGACAGTCCATCAGCGCCATCAAGGCCATCGCCTATTCGATATACCATTCCACCCGTGACACAAACCCGGATGTATCCGTCAATGCCGAAAAAATAGGCATCGTATCTAGTGACATTTACCGCAGCGTGCGGGAAATGATGGTGCGTTTGCGGCCATCCGTGCTGGATGAACTCGGCTTGGTGGAAGCGCTGCGGCAAATGGTTGATGACTGGAATGAAAACCACCAGGACAGTTTTTGCCGCTTGCGTATCGATGGCGACTTCGACAATCTTCGCGAGGAACACCAGATACATATTTACCGGATCGTACAGGAAGCTCTCACCAACGTGGCCAAGCATGCCAAGGCTGACAATGTCTCCATCAGTCTCAGTGGAAGCGAGGTCATTACCCTGACCATCTCTGACGACGGCAAGGGCTTCGATTCTGGGCTGGTGGACAAGGGGATGGGTTTGACCAACATCAGGGAGCGTGTGGGTGTGTTACGTGGCCACTTTTCTGTCAACACCCAGCCGGGCAAGGGTGTCGACATGCAAATAGAAATTCCGAGGACAACCCGCGACAGGAGGAAGAGCAGTGGAAATGTCAGGACGCATCATCAAAGTAATGCTGGTTGACGATCATGCCGTGGTGCGTGCCGGCTATCGGCTGTTATTGGATCAGGTTGCCGACATTGCAGTGGTCTCTGAACTACAGAGTGGCGAAGACGCCAATGCCTGCTACCTGGAGGTGAGGCCGGATGTCGTGGTGATGGACATATCCATGCCGGGCATGGGGGGGCTGGAAGCCATACGCAGGATCAGGGCCAAGGACAAACATGCCAGAATTTTGGTTTTTAGCATGCATGAGAATACCGCCTTCGTGCAACATGCCCTGGACGCGGGTGCGTCCGGATACATTACCAAGAACAGCGCGGCCACTGTGTTGGTAGAGGCGGTGCGAGAAGTGATGGCAGGCAAGACCTATCTGGATGAGGCCATTGCCTCCAGTCTCTCACTGCACCAGGCCGCGCACAGGGACAGTCCCTTTGCTGATCTGTCAAAGCGGGAATTCGATATTTTCCGGCGTTTTGCCGAAGGTGCCAGCGCCAATGAGATTGCCAATGACCTTTCCCTCAGCATCAAGACCGTGGCCAATTACCAAACCCAGATCAAGGAGAAGTTGGGCATCAACAGCACCGCTGAACTGGTGCGGCTGGCCATCACTCACGGTGTCACCAAAATGTAGGCGCGAGCCCAGCAGGTAAAGGGGCGCTTCTGCTCTCGTTACCAAGCCTTGGTTCACAGCTTCCAGGTATGCAGAGTCACCGGGCAAGCCGCGCCCACAAGGCGTCAGCGGGCGTTTTCCAGAGCCTTGATGCGGGCGGATAACGGTGGGTGGCTGGCGAACATTGCCTGCACCTTGCCGGTATTGATACCGAATGCCGCCAGTTCATCAGGCATTTCCGCCTGCTGTGAGCGTTCCAGGCGCCGCAGTGCCGCGATCATTTTCTGCCGACCGGCCAACTGCGCGCCGCCAGCGTCGGCACGGAATTCACGCCAGCGCGAGAACCACATCACCACCATGGACGCCAGGATGCCAAGGATGATCTGGGCAACGATGGAGACGATCCAGAAGGCTGGGCCATGGCCCCGTTCGACCTTGAACACCACCCGGTCCACCACGAAGGCGATGACCCGGGACAGGAAAATCACGAAGGTATTCACCACGCCCTGGATCAACGTCAGGGTGATCATGTCGCCATTGGCCACGTGCGCCACCTCATGACCCAGCACAGCCTCGATTTCGTCACGGGTCATGGTTTCCAGCAGGCCGGTACTGACCGCCACCAGGGCGTTGTTGCGGCTCCAGCCGGTGGCAAAGGCGTTAGGGGCGTTCTGAGGGAAGATGCCCACTTCGGGCATGCCGATGCCGCTGCGCTCGGCCTGGTTTTTGACGGTGGCCACCAGCCATCTTTCAAGCTCGGTGCGGGGTTGGGAAATGATGTTCACCTTCATGGACATCTTGGCCATGGTCTTGGAAAGCAGCAGGGAAATGATCGAGCCGGAGAAACCGATGACCGCCGAATAGACCAGCAGAGCCTGCAAATCCAGATCGACGCCGTTGTCTTGCAACAGGCCTTCGAAGCCAAGCATCCGGAACACGATGGACAGCAACACCATGATGGCGATGTTGGTGGCCAGGAAAAGGGCGATTCTCAACACGTCTACTACCTCCGCCACGGGCCTGGGCCCGGATCACTCAATACCAAAAAAACTTCGAACTTGCTTCCCCAAGGTCTGGGCGCGGAGCCTGGATTTCAAGTCCCGGGCCGGGTCATTTTACTCGGATTCACCCAGCGCTCGAATTGCTCCTCGCTGACATGACCGGAATCCAGCGCGGCTTGCTTCAGGCTCAGGCCGTTTTCCTGGGCCAACCTGGTGATTGCCGTGCTCTTGTCGTAGCCGATGTGGGGCACCAGGGCAGTGACCAGCATCAGATTGTTGGCCAGCAGGCTGTTGATTCGTTCACGGTCCGGCTCGATGCCGGACGCACAATGGCGGTTGAAGGCATCACAGCCTTCAGCCAGCAGCACCACGCTCTCCATCACGTTGTGCAACATCACCGGCTTGTAGACATTGAGCTGGAAGTTTCCCTGGCTGCCGGCGAAGGCCGCGGCGGCATCATTGCCAAACACCTGTACGCAGATCATGCTCAGGGCCTCGCATTGGGTGGGATTGACCTTGCCAGGCATGATGGAGGAGCCGGGTTCGTTGGCTGGCAGCCTCAGCTCCCCGATGCCGCAGCGCGGTCCGCTGGCCAGCCAGCGGATGTCATTGGCGATTTTCATCAGCGCGCCGGCAGCCGTGCGCAGGCTGGCGGAAAACTGCACCAATCCATCATGCGCGGCCAGAGCCGCAAATTTATTCTCCGCGCTGGTGAATGGCTGGCCACTCTTCCGGCTCAGCAAGCGAGCCACGGTGGCGCCAAAGTCAGGGTGGGCATTGAGCCCGGTGCCGACAGCCGTGCCGCCGATGGCAAGTGGATAGAGCCCATCCAAGGCCTGTTCAACCAGGTGCATGACCTGTGTCAACTGTGAGACCCAGCCGCCGATTTCCTGGCCCAGGGTGACGGGGGCGGCATCCTGCAGATGGGTGCGGCCGCTCTTGACCAGGTCGTCATTGCGCTGTGCCAGGGTGGCCAGTGTGTCCCGC
>JBJHAY010000309.1:0-4218 GCA_050485205.1 Gammaproteobacteria bacterium | reverse complement strand
CCTTGGATGCGGACAAACAGGCCATGCTGATCAGTATCCGCGAACAAGTCCAGGCCGTGCTGGACCGCTTATCGGTTTCCCGGGCCTTGAAAAGCGCGGAAAGGAAAAGCGACGAGGACAGGCTCAGAACCGCCCTGCTGTCCTCGGTTTCCCACGATCTCAAGACCCCACTGGTCACCATGATTGGCGCGGCCACGGCGGTGCGTGACCTTGGCACCGACCTCAACGGTGAACAGGCGCGTGCTCTGCTCGATTCCATCATTTCCGAATCCCGCCGGCTCGAGGGCTATATACAGAACCTGCTGGACATGACACGCCTAGGGTATGGCACCCTGTCCCTGAGCCGCCAGTGGGTCACCATGCAGGAAGTTTTCCATGAAGTGATGAAGCGCATGGACCTGCATCGTCCCGGCCACAATGTGACCCTTGAGGCCAGCGACAACCTGCCGGCACTCTATGTGCACGCAGCCCTGATTGAGCAGGCTTTTTTCAACGCCCTCGACAATGCCATCAAGGCCGGCGGCGCAAGCAGCCCGGTTGTAGTGCAGATACAGAAAACCCCCAACAAGGAGCTCCAAATCAATATCTGCGACCATGGCCCGGGTTTACCGGAATCAGAATGGGAGCATGTATTCGATCAGTTCTATACCTACAAGCAGAAACACGAAGAATATGAAAAAGGCGCCGGCTTGGGCCTGAGCATCTGCCGCAGCATCATGCGCGTGCACGGCGGCGATGCCATGATCGTTCCATCCTCCAAGGACTTCTCCTTTTGCCTGCGACTCAGCCTGCCATTGGAAAATGAGACCGATGTTCACGCGCCTGGATAGTGCTCCCGCCCCGGCAGCCAACCCACCAAGCCCACGCCACAAGTCAACACGAAAGTCAGCAGGAATGTGTCAAACTCCTGTTCGTGAAACCACAAGGCCACGAACATCGGCACCAACATCGACCAGCTATAAAGAAATACCAGGAAGCTGCACATGTGCAGCACGGTAACAAGACGGGAATACCTGCGCATCGAAGAACATGTTGTAGGTGGATGGCTGGGAAACAAGCCTAGCAACCATCAGCATCAACGTGCCATTCAATAGAGGACGAGCAACGTAACGAAACTGTAAAAAAACGCTAGCCCGGATATTGCACCGATCAGAAGGACTTGGTTTTTTCCTCAAACGGGATGAAGAGACATACTACAATGAATATGATCGTTGCCAGTAGCACATAGATAACCCCGCCTCCAAGGCCATCGGCCAGTATGATTCTGATCAGGGCATAGAAATACGCCAGGGATGCCACTCCGGTATAGATCAGATTCATTCTCAGCTCTGCACCACAGTGCTGGCAGACATGAGGTCGCGTCATTACCTTGCTCATTGCGGGCATGGCTTCTTGCGTGCAGCGGGGGCATTGGTTACTCATTTCCAGAAACCTCTCGGTTCGAGTGTTAAACATGTTGATTCTCGTGTCGCGTGGTTATGGCTTTCAATGCCTCCAGGGTCTCCATGGCGGCACCACTGTCAATGACATCGGCAGCCATGGCCACGCCCGTTTCCAGCTCATCCACTTTCCCGGCGATGATCAAGGCCGCCGCGGCACCCAGCAAGACAATATCCCGATAGCCATCCCGTTGCCCCCGCAACAGATCAAGAAGTCTCTCGGCATTGTATGTACCATCCCCACCCTTGAGATCGGCGAGCGTGCCACGTGCAAGACCCACTTCCTCGGGTGATAGTTCGAACTCCTTAATGTCCGTGCCATCCACGGCACAAATGAAATTACTACCGGTGGTACTGAGCTCATCCAGGCCATCGGCGCCATGCACCACCCAAGCCTTTTCGCAGCCCAGGCGGGCCAGTACTTCTGCTATCGGCCGGACGTAGTCCTTGGAAAATACCCCGAGCAGGTAGCGCTTGACACCTGCCGGATTGCATAGCGGACCCAGGATGTTGAAAACGGTTCTGACCCCCATTTCCACCCGCACCGGGCCCACATACTTGAACGAGAGATGATGACGGGGCGCCATCATGAAGCCGATGTTGGCTTCGGCGATGGCACGCTCGATCAAAGCCAGATCGGCGTCAATATTGACACCCAATGCCGTCAATACGTCAGCGGCACCGGAGCGGGATGACAGCGCGCGATTGCCGTGCTTGGCCACCGGTACTCCGCAGGCCGCTACCACCAGGGCGGTGGCTGTTGAAATATTGAGAGTGCCAGCCCCATCGCCGCCAGTACCGACAATATCCATGGCGCCAGGTGGTGCCTGCACCGACACCGCCTTGGACCGAATCACCTTGACCGCGCCGCTGATCTCGTCCACGGACTCACCCTTCAGCCTCAAGGCCATCAGAAAACCGGCGATCTGTGCGGGTGTCGCCTGGCCTGACATGATGATGTCGAAGGCGGCAATCGCTTCGTCGAAGTTCAAATCCTTGCGGTCAGCCACCTTGGCCAAATAGGGTTTGAGCGCTGTCGGGGAATCCGTCACTTTTTATTCCTTTTTCAATTATTTGCTCTTCCGTGAAAGGGCCTGAAGCGTATTCTGCATCAAGGAGGCAATGGTCATGGGACCGACGCCACCAGGCACTGGGGTAATGAAGCTGCACTTGTCCTTGACGTTGTCGAAATCCACGTCTCCCGCCAGGCGGAAACCCTTGGGTCTGGTGTCATCCTTGACCCGTGTGGTCCCCACATCGATTACCACCGCGCCGTCCTTTACCATGTCGGCGGTCACGAATTCCGGCTTGCCGATGGCAACGATGAGGATGTCGGCGGAGGCACAGATTTCTTTCATATTCGCGGTACGACTGTGAACCAGCGTCACTGTGCTATTGCCTGGATTGGTGTTGCGGGACATGAGAATCGACATGGGTGTGCCGACGATGTTGCTGCGCCCCACCACCACGCAATGTTTACCGGATGTTTCAATATTGTTGCGCTTGAGCAGTTCCATGATGCCGTTGGGGGTGGCGGAAATATAGGCGGGCAGGCCCAGCATCATGCGGCCCAGATTGACTGGATGGAAGCCATCCACGTCCTTGTCGGGATCGATGGCTTCGGTGACCTTTTGTTCATCAATATGCGCGGGCAGGGGCACCTGCACGATGAAGCCGTCAATATTGGGGTCCTTGTTGAGTTCGTCCACCTTGGCGAGCAGTTCCTGCTCAGTGGTGGAGGCGGGCAAGGTGATCAGGGTGGAATCGAAGCCCACTCTTTCACAGGTCATCACCTTGTTGCTGACATAGGTGTGGCTGGCGCCATCATCGCCGACGATCACCGCGGCGAGGTGTGGCACTTTACCGCCCGCGGCACGAATGGCGCTGACCTTGTCGGCGATTTCCTGCTGAAGTTGCGCGGCGGTGGCCTTTCCGTCCAATAACTGCATGATTCTCCTCGAAACTTGGTGTCAAAAGGCGCATTCTAGCTGCTATGTTCCTGGATGGAAACCGGGAATTTTTCCCTATAATCCCCCACCTCTCTATATTGCAGTGGGTCTTGGTCGTCGGCCCCTGCGTGGTGTCCACGTTCTGCTTCGGCTGGTTTTTTTCTTGAGACCCGCCCTTTGGTGGTCAACCCTTGCTCGGTGTTTGCCTTCTGCTTCGTTGGTTGTTTGTCTTGTCACCTTTTGTTGGCCAGCCAGGGAGCGGTACCCACGTTACTCTTGGTTGGTTTTGTTGGTTGTCTGTCTTGTCTTGTTACCCGCCCTTTGTTGGTCAGCCAGGGAGCGGTCCCCCCTTCCCCCCGCCTTCAGCCTCCGGACGCCTAGCCCGGATATCTCGCCAGTATTCCTACTGCGGCTGCCCCAGGGCTTCCAGGTCCGGTTTTGACTCGGTCAGAGTGCTCGACGTACTGATCAAGTACGCCTGCGCGCTCTTCGGTCGCCAAAACCGGACCTGGAAGCCCTGGAACACCCTCGTGACGGAATACCGGCAAGATATCCGGGCTTGACGGCGCTGCGGAACTCGTCGCTGCGCTCCTCAGACAGTCTCGCTCGTTTCCGTCCTGACGACGCCCGGGAAAACGCTTCAAAGCGGGGGGGGAAGGGGGCACCGCTCCCTGGCTTACGATATTGGTGGACGCTGCGAGGGAAAACCTGGTCTGTGGATTCGGGGAGTGTTGCGCACAATTCGAATACAGAGCCACTCAAGAAGCAAGTCCAATCAAACTTTATACTCAATCAAGCGCCAAACCCACTCAACTGGCCATTCCAACCAA
>JBJHAY010000308.1:761-4223 GCA_050485205.1 Gammaproteobacteria bacterium | reverse complement strand
GGCTTGACCTGCATGCGGATGGTCACGTCGAAACCGCCGTGGAGCGGGTGACCGACAAAGTGTTCACGGTGGACTTTTCCAGCCAGGGTTACTGATGCCTTGCATTGACCTTTGGCCGATGGCGGCACATCCATGTGCCCCTCATTACTCCTGCAATTAGTTCTCGGGCTCATCATGAGTGAAAAACCAATGTGGCTGAACCAGCGTCGGGCGGCTCGATTTGCTTTCTTTGTCCGCCTGTCACGCCTCGACAAGTGCCGATGATTCGAATCGTCTACCTTCATGGCTGCAACAGCTCCCCGCAGTCGGTAAAGGCCAGAAAACTGGAAGCCTATTGCCGGGATCATGTTGTCGACGCGATGCTGCAGATTCCTGCCCTGTCCCATGAGCTCGCCGAGGCGGCGCGGCAATTGCGGGAGTTGCTGAAAAGCCGGGAAAAGCCGGTGGACTTACTGGTAGGGAGTTCACTGGGAGGGTATTATGCGACGTTTTTCGCCGAAGCCCGCGACGCAACACAATGAAATGTAACGAACAGCAAATACTATGAGCAAAGACTATAACGCCGGTTCGATAGAAGTGCTCACTGGGCTGGATCCGGTCAGGCGCCGCCCAGGTATGTACACCGATACCACGCGCCCCAATCACCTGGTGCAGGAGGTGGTCGACAACAGTGTTGACGAAGCCCTGGCGGGTCACGCCCGCAACATCACCGTGGTACTGCACAAGGATGGCTATGTTGAGGTGAGCGATGACGGCAGGGGCATGCCGGTGGACATCCATCCGGAAGAAAAGGTGCCCGGCGTGGAATTGATCCTGACCCGACTCCATGCCGGTGGCAAGTTCTCCCACGACAATTACCAGTTTTCCGGTGGTTTGCATGGGGTGGGCGTGTCCGTGGTGAATGCTCTCTCCAGTTCCCTGGAGGTCTTGGTCAAGCGTGATGGCAATGTTCACCGCATGACGTTCAGGAATGGCGACAAGCTTTCCAATCTGGAAGTGATCGACACCGTCGGCAAGCGCAATACCGGCACCACGGTGAAATTTCTGCCTGATCCCAAGTACTTTGATTCCCCCCATGTATCGATCCCCAGACTGGTGCACCTGCTGCGTGCCAAGGCGGTGTTGTGCCCAGGCTTGCGGGTGGTGTTCATCGACAATACCACCAGCCTGGAAAAGTCCCAGAGCGACGAGTGGTATTACGAGGACGGTCTCGCCGACTACCTGGTGCAGTCCACGGTGGGATACGAGAAACTGCCGCAACACCCCTTCGTCGGCAGCATGAAGGGCAATGATGAAGCCGTGGACTGGGCGGTGCAGTGGCTGCCCGAGGGTGGTGAAGTTGTGGCGGAAAGTTATGTCAACCTGATTCCCACTGCCCAGGGCGGTACCCACGTCAATGGATTCAGGACCGGTCTGCTGGAGGCGGTGCGGGAATTCTGCGAATTCCGTAACCTGCTGCCGCGCGGCATGAAACTCAGCAGCGAGGATATCTGGGAAAGATGCAGCTATGTGCTGTCATCGAAGATGCTGGACCCACAGTTTTCCGGACAAACCAAGGAAAGGCTGTCGTCGCGCCAGTGCGCGGTATTCGTCTCCGGCGTGGTCAAGGATGCCTTCAGTCTGTGGCTGAATCAGCACACGGCGGAAGCCGAACGCATTGCTCAGATGTGCATCGACAATGCCGCGCGCCGCATGAAGGCCGGCAAGAAAGTCGAGCGCAAAAAAGTGACAACCGGCCCTGCCTTGCCGGGCAAGTTGGCGGATTGCTCCACCCAGGATGTATTCGCCGGAGAACTGTTCCTGGTGGAGGGCGATTCGGCGGGAGGTTCCGCGAAGCAGGCCCGCGACCGCGAGACCCAGGCCATCATGCCGCTGCGCGGCAAGATACTGAATACCTGGGAAGTGGACTCCAATGAAATTCTTGCTTCCCAGGAGGTGCACGACATTGCCGTCGCGGTAGGTGTCGATCCTGGTTCCAATGATCTCAGTGGCCTGCGTTACGGCAAGGTTTGCATTCTGGCCGATGCCGATTCCGATGGTCTGCATATTGCCACCCTCCTCAGCGCCCTGTTTGTACGTCACTTCCGTGCCCTGGTGGAAGCTGGCCATGTCTATGTGGCGATGCCGCCCCTGTACCGCATCGACATTGGCAAGGAGGTTTTTTACGCCCTCGACGAGGATGAGAAAAATGGTGTTCTTGATCGCTTGGTTGCCGAGGGTAAGAAAGGCAAGCCCAATGTGCAGCGCTTCAAGGGCCTGGGAGAAATGAATCCCATGCAATTGCGTGAAACCGCCATGAACAAGGATACCCGCAGACTGGTGCGACTTGCCGTCGATGACTTTGCCAAGACCACTGAGCTGATGGACATGCTGCTGGCCAAGAAAAGAGCTTCCGAGCGCAAGGACTGGCTGGAAGAAAACGGTAACCTGGCGGATATCGCCTGAGTTAAAAAGGATTGAGTGATTCCCATGACAGACATGATCACCGTCAATGAAGAAGGCATAGAGCAGATCGCGCTGCGCAAATTCGTGGAGCAGTCCTATCTGAACTACTCCATGTATGTGATCAATGATCGCGCCCTACCGCATATCGGCGACGGCCTGAAGCCGGTACAGCGAAGAATCATCTACGCCATGTCGGAGTTGGGCCTCAAGAACAATGCCAAGTACAAGAAGTCGGCGCGTACCGTCGGTGATGTCATAGGCAAGTTCCATCCGCATGGCGATTCGGCCTGCTATGAAGCCATGGTGCTGATGGCGCAACCTTTTTCCTACCGCTATCCGCTTATCGATGGTCAGGGCAACTGGGGCTCGCCGGATGATCCGAAGTCCTTCGCCGCCATGCGTTACACGGAATCCCGTCTGCATTCCTATGCCGACATTCTGTTATCCGAGCTGGGCCAAAGCACGGTGGAGTGGAAGCTGAACTTTGACGGCGAACTTTCGGAGCCGGAAATTCTTCCCGCGCGTCTGCCCAACGTCCTGCTCAATGGCGCCAGTGGCATCGCGGTGGGCATGGCCACAGACATCCCCCCTCACAATCTGCGGGAAGTGGCGGCAGCCTGTATTCATGTGCTGGATAATCCCAATGCCACCAACGCCGAGCTTGCCGGCATCGTGCAGGCGCCTGACTACCCGACAGCCGCGGAAATCATTACCCCGCGTCATGAAATTGCCGCCATGTATGAAACCGGCAGGGGCTCGGTGAAATGTCGCGCGGTGTATCAGCGCGATGGTCAGGACATCATCATCACCGCCTTGCCCTACCAGGTATCCGGCGCCAAGGTGCTGGAGCAGATTGCTGCCCAGATGCAGAAGAAGAAACTGCCCATGGTGGTGGACTTGAGAGATGAGTCAGACCATGAAAATCCGACCCGCATCGTCATCGTGATGCGTTCCAACAGGATTGATGCGGATGCCGTGATGGCGCATCTGTTTTCCACCACTGATCTGGAAAGAAAC
>JBJHAY010000308.1:0-751 GCA_050485205.1 Gammaproteobacteria bacterium | reverse complement strand
AACATGATCGGCATCAATGGCAAGCCCAAGGTGAAGGGCTTGGCGGAGATGCTGAAGGAATGGTTGCAGTTCCGCACCGTCACCGTGCGCCGCCGTCTGCAGCATCGCCTGGAAAGAATTCTGGCGCGACTGCACATACTTGATGCCTTGCTGATTGCGTTTCTGAACATCGATGAAGTGATCAGGATCATCCGATTCGAGGATGAACCCAAACAAGTATTGATGCAGCGTTTCAACCTCAGTGACAAGCAGGCGGAAGCTATTCTGGAACTGAAACTGCGTAACTTGGCCCGGCTTGAAGAAATGAAAATAAAGGCCGAGCAAAACGATCTGGCGGAAGAGCGCGACATGCTGGAGAAGACCCTGGCTTCCGCCCTGCGTTTGAAAAACCTGATCAAGCAGGAAATCACCAGGGACGCGGAAACCTATGGTGATGACAGGCGTTCACCGCTGGTGAAAAGAGCAGAGGCCCAGGCCTTCAGTGAGCTGGAAATTCTGCCCACGGAACCAGTCACCGTGATTCTGTCCGAAGCTGGTTGGGTGCGTGCCGCCAAGGGCCACGATGTTGATCCCGGCGGTCTTGGCTACAAGTCCGGTGACCGCCTCAAGCTGTATGACAAAGGCCGCAGCAATCAGAATGTGGTATTCATGGACTCCACTGGCCGGGCCTACTCCCTGCTGGCCCACACCTTACCATCCGCGCGTGGTCAGGGGGAGCCCCTCACCGGCAGGATCAGCCCGCCATCGGGAG
>JBJHAY010000307.1:0-4228 GCA_050485205.1 Gammaproteobacteria bacterium | reverse complement strand
AGATTGTAGAGGCCGTTGTTGGTGCGGCTGATGTCATGTGCCCGCAGCAGGTGATCAATGGCTTCCTCATGTTGCCCCCGGGCCTGGAGCAGCTGGGCCAGGGACATGCTTTCCTGCTTGAGCCGCTCTGAAAAAGGACCTTCATCGGCTTCGATCTCCTTGATGGAGGCTTGGTAGCTTTCGATTCCCCTAAGCAATTCCAGAGAACTTGGACTGTCGCTGAAGCCCTCATCCTTGAACAGCATGGGGGCTTCCTCGTCCGGAGCGGGAATCAGACTGGGCTCGAAGATCATGCGAGCGGCCTCGGGTTCAAGGAAGGCGGCGCTGGATGAAAATGACAGTAAGAGGAAATGCAAGCTAGCAACAGCCACCACATGGGCAGTGGGCGATAGTCGGATGGGCATTTGAGTAGACACGATGATTACTCCCTATTGGACAGAATCAACGGTTCCTTCCCCTGCTCTTGGATACAGCAGGCACTACTCCAGTGAGGTATGTGGATAATATGACAGCTTATTGAGGAAATAATTACAAGTATAAAAATACTTTGCTAGCCGCTGGGTAATTTCATGATTGCAGGCAGACACTGATCAGTGGCGTGATCACTCAGTATCCGGCTGTAATGGATCGAGACCACGCTGTCTTTCCATTTCATTCACGGCGTCTTCCACCATGATTCGAACCAATTGGGAAATGGGGCGCCGCTCCAGGTTTGCCAGGCGGGCTATTCTTCGATGCAATTCTTTGTCGGCCGGGCGGAATGATATGGTGGCCGGATATGGTGTCTTTCCTTGCATCGGGACGTCCTTCAAGTATTGTCACGTGGTCGAAGTGCTCTCTGCCTTCTCTGGTTTCTGAGCCGACTGGTATCTTCGCCTGCCGCAGGGAACTTATCCTGCCGAGCAAACGACAAATTTATATTTAAGGAAAATTTATTTCCATTATTGCGAGATGTCAACCGCTGCCGTGGCAGGCAGGCGGTCGTCTTTTATGAAAACTAATGAATAAATTGTTTACAAAGAAAACAATAGTTACCAAAATAGTGAGTATTCGTGATGAATGAGCCCTGTATCCATGGAATCAGCCCGCTTGGCAAGCTTGACGCCGCCCACTTCCTTCGCATCGCGCCTGGAAATGGTGCTGGCAGGGCGTACCCCTACCACCTGGTGCCGATGCCTGGGGATACTGCCCAACATGATGACGCGGATGAAACAGGGGCATATCCCCGGCCATGAGGTGCTCACACGCATCATGCGCGCGGAAAATGTTTCACTGTCCTGGCTCATGGAAGGGGTGGGGCAGCCCTTCATTGCCCATGGCTTTCTTGAGTTTCGCGACTTCGAGCTTGCCCTGCGCCAGCACCTGACCAGATCCCATGATGTCATCCATTTATTGGACAGCGCGGTGGCGCCAGTGGTGATCATGCGCGCGCATCCAGCGGATCATGCTTACCTCGGCACTATTGAAGTGCTGAGCACGCCATGGCAACCCAATTTGCGAGCCCTGCTGGAAAGCTGCCTGAGTCGGGCCGAGGCCCGCTACCACTTTCTGCCGGAGGAGGATACCCGGGCCATCCGCCAAGGGCTGGTGGGGACCTTCAGGATTTGTGGAGATGAAACCATCAGAGGCCTGTTGGATCAGCCAGGCCGGAGTGGAGTCGTGCCTTTCAGTACCACGGGAAAGGCTGAACTGTCTTCCATCCGCGAAGACCAGGAAGTGTATAAGCTGGATTCAAGATTGATGCGCGCTATCTTGAAGGGCCTTGAGGACACATGCGAAGCGGTGGGGCTTGCCCTGGATCATGAGCAGAAGGCGCGTGCCATTACCGCCCTGTTTCGTCATGCCTGTCGTGTGGGCTTGGCTCCCGAGGAACTGGATTCCCACCTGATGCTTTCCATCATCGAGGCTGTCTGATAGAGTTCCAGTCTTTTCCGGCCCGTCGGCCACCACCCTCAATACTGCTCCAGCACGCCGTTACCAGGAAATTCCAGGCTGCGGCAGGGATATGGTGTAGTGCAGGCAGTGCCGACTCCTCGTCAATTCCGTGCCCCAGAGGGTTTCTGAAACACATGTATCGCAGAAAGCTCTACTTTGTGGTGGGCCTGATAGTCCTCATGGCCGTGGGCTTTTTGGCAACCAGTCTCAGCAGTTATTTCGTTGCCCATGATTCTTTGTCGAGGCAGCTCTCGGAGCAGACCCTGCCGTTGACAAGTGACAATATCTACTCGGAAATTCAACGGGATTTGCTGCGTCCTGTGCTGATTTCCTCATTGATGGCATCCGATACCTTTTTGCGTGATTGGGTCATGGCCGGTGAAATCGAGGAACTGCAGATACGTGCCTACCTTGAGCAGATTCAGAGCAGGTATGACACTATCACCGCTTTTTTTGTTTCCGATGCCACCCACCGCTATTACCATCCCAGTGGTGTCATCAAGGAGGTGAGCCCGGAAGATCCAGAGGACGACTGGTACTTCCGGGTGAGGGGTTTGCGAGATCCCTATGAAATCAACATCGACGATGATACTGCCGATCGCAGTCGCCTCAGCATCTTCATCAACTATCGGGTGCTGGATGCCAGTGGCGCTTTGATCGGCGTCACCGGCGTCGGGTTGGCGGTCAACTCCGTGGTGACGCTGATCAATAATTATCAGGCCCGCTATGGTCGCAGAATCTATTTCATCGATCGCCTCGGCAATATCACGCTGACTGGCAGCAATGGTGAAACCATCCTTGAAAGCCGTGTGCAGGAGCGGCCAGGCATGACGGCGGCGGCCACACAGATTCTCAGCAGCCCCAGTATGTCACTCAACTACCGGCGTCCCGATGGAGAGTCAGTGTTCGTCAACAGCCGACTGGTGCCGGAGTTCGACTGGTATCTGGTGGTAGAGCAGGTCGGCAGCGAGAGCAATGCCAGAATACAGAGCACCTTGATGCTGAACATTTCCATCTCCCTTGGGATCATGGCAATGGTGCTGTTTGCCGCTCACCATACCCTGCGGGCCTATCAGGGACAGTTGGAGCGCATGGCCACCACCGACCGTCTCACCGGCGTGGCCAACCGCTATGTGTTCGAGACCTTGTTCGATCACATCACCAAGGCAGCCATGCGCCGTGACCGCCCCATTTCACTGATTGGCGCCGATATCGATCACTTCAAAAAAGTGAATGATACCTATGGCCATTTGGGTGGTGATCAGGTACTGAGAGTAGTAGCTGACATCGTCCGCGCCCATGTCCGCGAGTCGGATGTGGTATGCCGCTGGGGCGGGGAGGAGTTCATGATCCTTCTGGAGGATTGCAATGCCGATGAGGCGGCTCGCAGGGCAAGTGTCATTGCCGAAGCTGTCAGGCATCAGACCATCACCTTCGGCAGGGACAAGATCAAGGTGACGCTGAGTTGTGGCGTGGCGCAACATCACAAGGGAGAACCCCTGGAGTCGTTGACCGGCAGGGTCGACGTGGCACTTTATGAAGCCAAGCACCTGGGGCGCGATCAGGTTTGCATGGCGGATTGATGTTTGAACCCATCACATTACAGATCGACACCCCGGCCACGCTGGCCATAGCCATCATCGCACTGTGGATCGGATTTCATATCAACCGACGGATACCGGTGTTGGCGCGTTACAACATCCCAGCGGCCGTATCCGGTGGCTTGCCCGTCAGCGTAGTGATCGCGGTTCTCGAAGCTCTGGGTGGAGTTGAAGTTCGTTTCGAACTGTATTTGCGTGATTTACTGCTGATCATGTTTTTCAGCACCATTGGTCTATCGGCGAAACTCGGCCAAATGTTGGAAGGGGGCAAGGCGCTGATGTTGATGTTGGGCCTGGCCGTGGTGTTCTTGATATTCCAGAATCTCCTGGGCACAGTGCTGGCCTTTGTGCTGGGAGAGGACCCTCTCTACGGCCTGATCGGTGGCAGTATTTCCCTTGCAGGTGGCCACGGCACGGCGCTGACCTGGGGCCAGTTGTTCGAGGAATATTTTCAACTGGACAATGCCAGCACCCTGGGATTGACCTTTGCCACCGCCGGACTCATTACCGGTGGCTTGCTGGGTGGTCCGGTGGCCGCCTTCTTGATCCGGCGTCATGGCCTGACACCTGCCCAGGCGGCCGAGGGAATCGACTTGCCCCACGTGGAGATGGACAATCAACGCACCTACTTGATCAACATGAATGACATGCTGAGAGGGATTTTGCTGATTTCACTATGCTTTGCCCTGGGA
>JBJHAY010000306.1:0-4229 GCA_050485205.1 Gammaproteobacteria bacterium | reverse complement strand
TGATCCCAGTGGCATCCGCGAAGAGGTGGAGGTGAAGGATCTGCCCATGACTGGATTCCAGGACTTCGACCAGCGCCAGCCCTGGACCAAACTCCATGGCTGGCTCAAGCTGACCGCCTTCGTCAACCCACTGTACGATCTGGAAGGCCCCACCTTGTTCCTGGACCTGGACATCGTCATTGTCGGCAGTCTGGATGACTTCTTCGAGCCCGCGGGTGAGTTCCTGGTGATCAAGGAATGGGACAAGTCCGATGCCACTGGCAACACTTCGGTGTTCCGCTTCATCGCCGGAGCTCACGCCGATGCCCTGGAACCGCTGAAGCAGGACAAGGCCAAGGCCACGCGCCAGGTCCGCAATGAGCAGGAATACATCACCCAATACCTGCATCGCCAGGGCAAGCTGGGTTATTGGCCGGCGGCCTGGTGCCGCAGCTTCAAGCGCCACTGTCTGCGTCCCTTCCCCCTGAGCTGGTTCCAGCAACCGCGAATTCCCGAGGATGCCAGGGTTATCATTTTCCACGGCAGGCCACACCCCGATGATGCCCTGGCAGGCCGCAGCGGCAAGTGGTACCGGAAAGTCCTGCCCACGACATGGATCGGGGAATACTGGCGTTGAGCCGGTAACTGGCAATGATCAACAAGTGGCACACAGCAGGACAAGCGATCTGGCATGACCAGGACTTGCTGCCCCAGGCCGGACCGGAAAGCTTTGCAGTGGATCACTGGCGTGCCCTGGGTGCCGCTGTCACCGGCAGTGCCGGTGGTAGAAGTACTGCCTGGTTCATCGAGCATGATGGCCTTGCGCTGTTGTTGCGGCATTACTATCGTGGTGGCTTCATCGCCCGTTTCAATCGCGATCTGTTCCTGGGCCGGCGGGTGGCGCGGAGCCGGGCCATGCGCGAATTCTCCCTGTTGCGGCAAATGCGTGAACTGGGGCTGCCGGTGCCACGGCCGGTGGCCGCGCGCATGCTGCCTTGCCTGGGCCTGTGGTATCGCGCCGACATCATCGTCGAAACCGTGCCTGACTCCAGCGACCTGTTCCGGATTCTGTGCCAGCAAGCCTTGCCAGCGGAGCAATGGCGGGAAGTGGGGCGGATCATCAGGCAAGTGCATGATGCCGGTGTCTGGCATGCCGACCTCAACTGTCACAACATCCTGCTGGACGCCGCTGGCGCGGTCTGGATCGTGGATTTCGACCGCTGCGAGTTCCGCGATCAAGGCCCCTGGCGCGAGGCCAACCTGGCGCGTCTGCGGCGCTCCCTGCTGAAGGAAAGCGGCAAGCATGCGCCATTTCATTGGGATAATGACGACTGGGAGTCCTTGCTCGCGGGGTATCATGGCAAGGCTGACGGCCAGGATGTCAGTCACAACGACAAAGTCGCACCAGGCAAGGTGGTGGGGGGTTGATGACCGAATTGCCCAAAATCAGTGTTTACCTGATCACCCTGAACGAAGGCCGTTACCTGGATGAAGTGCTCGCCAGTGCCGCCGATGCCGATGAAATCGTCCTGGTGGACTCCGGTTCCAGCGATGACACCCTGGCCATTGCCGAGCGCCATGGCGCGCGGGTGATCCATCAGGACTGGCTGGGCTTTTCGAAGCAGAAGGACTTCGCCATGGGCCAATGCCGCCACGACTGGGTCATCAACCTGGACGGGGATGAGGTGCTGCCAGCGGGCGCCATCGGCCTGATCCGGGAGCGGATTGGACGTGGGGATGTCAACGGTCTCTACCTGGATCGTGACGACATCTTTTTCGGGCATACCATGGACGGCGCCAAGTGCTATAAATTCCGCCGCATCTATCACCGAGGCAAGTCCCGTTGGGATACCAGGGTGCGGGTGCACGAGCATATCGAAGTGGAACCACCGCTGGATCGGGTGCCGGTGCGCCTGAAGCACTACGGCTACGACACAGCCCATGGCTACATGGACAAGCTCAATCAATATTCCCTGCTCAAGGCCCGCCAGCGCGACGAGGAGGGCAGGGGCTGCAGTCTGTTGCGGCTGCTGTTCATCTTCCCGCTGATGTTCTTCAAGTTCTACTTCCTGCGCCGCATGTTCCTCTCGGGCTGGCGCGGTTTCATCAAGGCCAATATCGACGCCTTCCATTTTTTTCTGACCGAGGCCAAACTGTACGAGATGGCCTACCGACGGCGACGGGATTCTTCTCAAAAGCCCTGATTGGGCTGTGAACGCCCCTGCAATTTTTCACTGATACAATCAAGATTAACCTGGCACAGTTGGCAGAGCTGCCCAGCAAGGGGCTTTGCAATGTCATTTTCTGGGCTATCAGTCGCTGACAGATTCAGTCGCTTGGCGGTTCCCGGCGCCGGTCGCGCAATACCAGCAAACAGGGTGTCATCACCAGCGTGAGCAGGGTGGCGAAGGCCAGCCCCCCGGCCACGGCCGTGGCCAATTGGGTCCACCACTGGGTGGAAGGACCACCGATCTGGATCGAGCGGTCTATAAGATTGATGTTCATGCCCAGCACCATGGGCATCAGTCCCAGAATGGTGGTGATGGTGGTGAGCATCACCGGACGCAGGCGCTGGGCGCTGGTGAGCAGGGCGGCATGAAAGGCGTCGATGCCCTTGCGCCGGATCAGATTGTAGGTGTCGATCAGCACGATGTTGTTGTTGACCACGATGCCCGCCAGCGAGATCACGCCGATGCCGCTCATGACGATGCCGAAGGGTTGGTTGGTGACCAGCAGTCCCAGCAGCACGCCTACCGTGGAGAAAATCACCGCGCTCAGAATCAGGAAGGCCTGATAGAAACTGTTGAACTGGGTCACCAGGATGATGGCCATGATGAACAGGGCCGCCATGAAGGCCTTGGAGAGGAATTCCTGGGCCTCGCGCTGGTCCTGATCCTCGCCCTTGAAGGTGATGCTGACCGCCGGGTCCAGTTGCACACGGCCATCCGCCAGCCACTGCTGAAGCTCTCTGACCTTGGTATCCACCAGGACTCCGTCGGCAACGTCGGCATTGATCTTCATGGTGCGGATGCCATCGGTGCGCTCAAGGTTGCCGACCCGGTTGGCGGGTACCCGTTTCACGAAATTGCCCACGGGCACGAAGCCCTGGGGGGTGCTGACCCGCAATTGATCCAACTGGCCCAGATGACGGGACTGTTCGGGAAAACGCACCCTGATATCCACTTCGTCGATGGCGTCGTTGGGGCGGTAGTCCCCCAGCATGATGCCATTGGTGATGAGTTGGATGGCGCTGCCGATGGTGGCGATGTCCGCGCCGAAGCGGGCAGCCTCGGTACGGTCGATTTCCATGCGCCAGTCGATGCCCGGAATCGGTCGGCTGTCGGTGACATCCACGAAGTCGCCGATCTCGTCCATGGCCTGTCGCAGTGTGGCCAGGGCGTCGGGCAGCAGTTCCGTGCGCAGTGAGGACAGCACGATCTGGATCGGCTTGCCCTGTCCGGGTCCGCTCTCCTGGGCCTGGGGTTCCACCACGATGCCGGCCAGATCGGTAGTGGAGGCACGGATTTCCGCCAGAATCTGTTCCGCCGGGCGGCGCAGGCTCCAGTCGATGAAGCGCAATTGGATGGTGCCGATGATGTCCTCGTCGGATTCACCCCCGGCCCTGACGTTGGTGCGGGTGTAGACGGATTCCAGCTCTTTCATCCCAAGCACCCGGTTTTCCACCTGGCGCACCAGGAAGTCACGTTCTTCCACTGAGTAGTCGCCACGAGCATGGATGTTGAGCACTGCCTGTGGCGGCTCAATGTCCGGGAAGAATTCCACACCCTTGCCCAGGGCTGAATACAGAGAGTAACTCCCTATCAATATCGCCACCGCCAGCACCACCACCTTGCCCGGATGCATCAGGGCCTTGCGTACCAGGGCAATGTAGGCACTGGTGATGGGAGGCAAGCCCTGCAGGCCGGAAGCCGGATCGTCACTGTCGATGGTGCCGGCCACTTCCTGGGGGGTACTCTTGCTCTTGATCAGGGCGCCCACCGTGGGCACGAACAGCAGGGCCATCACCAGGGAGGCACCCAGGGTGACGATGAGGGTGATGGGCAGGTACTTCATGAACTCACCGACGATGCCGGGCCAGAACAACAAGGGCATGAAGGCGGCCAGGGTGGTGGCGGTGGAGGCAGTGATGGGCCAGGCCATGCGCTGGGAAGCCTGAATATAGGCCTGGGCCCGCTTCATGCCCTCGGCAATGTTGCGCTCGGATTGTTCCACCACCACGATGGCACCGT
>JBJHAY010000305.1:0-4230 GCA_050485205.1 Gammaproteobacteria bacterium | reverse complement strand
AGCTGTGGTTGAACACCTGGGTGAAGAAGATGTTGACGCCGGTTTCCGCCAGCTTTTTCAGATCGATGCCTGCCGCCAGCAACTCCGGCACGTTGCTGACCGGAATGCCGTGGATGCGCTCCATCACCAGCACGTTGCGGCGGCAATGGTCCCAGTGGATGAGCGGGACATAAAGGTCTGGTGAGTTGTCGAAGTTGCGCCGTAACTGGGTGGCGTTGGCGCCCTCGGCCAACAGGTTGAGTTCGTCGAAGATGACGTGCTCGTAATCCCGCACCACTTCCCGTGGGCGCAGGCGCTTGCCGTGGCGCAGATAGCGTTCCAGCAGGCGGGCGATGGTGTGCAGCAGGGCGATGTCCTGGGTGATGATCTGGTCGATGCCGGGACGAATCACCTTTACCACCACTTCCTCGCCACTGTGGAGGGTGCCGGCATGCACCTGGGCCACCGAGGCCGAGGCCAGCGGCGTCACGGAAAAGCTGCTGAACACTTCGCCGAGGGGACAGCCGAGGGCTTCCTCGATCAGCACCTTGGCCTGTTCACCGGAGAAAGGCGGCACCTGGTCCTGCAGGAAGGCCAGTTCGTCGGCAATGTCTTCTGGCACCATGTCGCGGCGGGTGGACAGCAATTGGCCGAACTTGATGAAGATGGGACCCAGTTCCTCCAGCGCCAGACGCAGGCGGCGGCCACGGCTCAACTCTTCCTTGATGCCCACGAAGGGCACGGGCAGACGCAGCATGAGGCCGGCCATGCGGGTCAGGTCATTGCCTTCCAGCAGTTCATGCAGGCGATACCTGGCGGCGGTGCGATAGATGCGAAGGAGGCGGGTGAATTGTTTCACGCTGTGGTAACTGCCTGATTCCTGGCCCAAAACAGGGCGCCAAGATAGCATTAAGCGGGCCAATGCACCACACCCGATGGCTCCTGCAGGGGGGTTACACGCCCCTGGGCCATTGCAGGGTGAAGCAGGCGCCGTTGGGGGAGGCGTTTTCCACCTGGATGCTGCCCTGGTGCTGCTTGAGAATGCGGGCGGCGATGGCCAGTCCCAGGCCATAGCCGCCGGACTGGCGGTCGCGGCTGCTGTCCAGGCGGTAGAAGGGCTCGAAGATGTTGGCCTTCTTGTCTTCGGGAATGCCCGGCCCGTCGTCGCAAATTTTCAGGGTGACCGTGTCCTCATTGACCAGCAGGCACAGATTGATACTGCTGTGGGCGTAGCGCAGGCCATTGCGGATGATGTTGTGGACGGCCCTGGCCATCAGGTCAGGATTGAGGGAGGCCCGGTAGTTGCCGTCCATGGGCAGGGAGCCCAGCACATTGTCCACCCGCACCCGCTCCTGGTGGTATTGGCCCACGATGTCCTGAATCCAGCCGCGCAGGTCGATTTCCACCAGGGTCAGCAACAGGTTCTGTTCGCTCAGGCGGGCGTAACCCAGCATCTCGTCCACCAGGGTTTCCAGTTCCCTGACATCCTGGCGCATGTTGTCGATGTACTCCTGTTTCTTGGCCTCATCCTTGGTCTTCGACAGAATTTCCAGGCTGAACTTGAAGCGCGCCAGGGGGGTGCGCAGTTCGTGGGATACCGCGTTGGTGAGTTCCTTGTGGGAGGAAATCAGGTACTGGATGCGCTCCGCCATGGTGTTGAAGGACTGGGCCACCGGCAGAATGCTGGAAGTGGCATCCAGGGACACCCTGGCGCTGAAATCATCCTTGCCGAACTCGCTGGCGGCGGCCCGCAGCCTGACCAGGTCGCGGTAAAAAGGCTTGATCCAGAGAAACACCAGAATCGCCACCAGCAGGTAGTAGGCGGTAATGAACAGCCCTTCCAGATGGGAAGCCTCCCTGACAGCCGGCACCGGCCCGATGGCAATCAGCCGGTCGGTATTGGGTACCTGCTGGAACAGCAGCACGCCACCGTCGCCGTCATACAGCGACAGGATGCTGCCATCGGCAAGGGAAGGCATGCCAGGGTCGAGCCCGGCAAAGTCGGCGCTGTCGAACAGCTCAACCGGATAGCCGATGGCGCGGGTGAAATCCTGGCGCAGACGGCCAAACATCGTGTCGAGGTCGTCGGTGCCATGCTTCAGGGCTTCCTGCATGTAGGCAAAGCTGCCCTGCAACTTGAGGGCATTGTCGTCTTCACTGTCCTGGCTCAGCCGCGCCAGCAGGCTGTCCAGGCCCAGGGCAATGAGCAGGATGCCGGCGACGATGGCGGCATAGGAGCGCAGGAAGAAAAACGTGGAGAATTCCTGTCGCCGTGTCTTGTCAGGGCCCTTGCTGCTCATGATCAATCCCAGGCATTGGAAACGAAAAGATAACCCTTGCCCCAGATGGTTTTTATTCTGAATGGATGTTCAGTATTGTCCTTGAGCTTCTTCCTCAGGCGTGAAATGCGTACATCCACGGTGCGGTCGAGGCCGTCGTAGTCGATGCGGCGGATGCTGCTGAAGATGGCATCGCGGCTGAGTACCTTGTCAGCGTTTCTGGCCAGGAAGGAAAGCAACTCGAACTCTTGTGTGGTGAGATCAATGGCCTCGTCATCAAGAAAGGCGTCATGGCTGCGCAGATTCACCAACAGTTTGCCAAAGCGAAATTCAGTGACTTCTTCCGTGCGCCCTGGGTTGACGTCATTGTTCGCCGGATTCTTGCCGCGGCGCAGCAGGGCCCGCAGCCGCGCCAGCAGCACGGGGGGTTCGATGGGCTTGGTCACAAAGTCGTCGGCGCCCAGTTCCAGGCCCATCACATGATCAATGTCACTGTTCTTGGCGGTGAGAATCAGGATCGGTCCCTGATATTGCTGGCGCATGCGGGTGCAGACTTGCAGGCCGTCCATGCCTGGCAGCATCAGGTCGAGAATGACCACGTCGGTGTTGTCCGGCTTGAAATTGGCGAGCGCGCTGTCGCCACGGTTTTCCACCGTGATGTCGAAATTCTCATGGGCAAGATATTCCTTCACCAGGCTGGCCAGGCGCACATCGTCTTCCACCAGCAACAGGCGCACGGGCTGAAAGGGAACAGAGTTGGTATCGGGGCTGTTCATCATAATATGCTCCATACGTGACGGCGGCGGTGGCGGGTGTTGCGCACATCGCGACTGACGACTTGAATTTCTATTTCGGCATGCACCCGCGCGCTGGCGCGGGAAATCAGTTGATAGATGATGTTGCCACTGCTGGCATGCTCCAGGGTCAGGCTGCCGGCGCGGGCATTTTCCCAGCATTGCACCACTTCACCCAGGGTGGCGTTGTGCAGACAAAGCTCTGGTCCGGGATTGCCATTGGCCTGCCAGTGAATTTCCAGCATCATGCTGCATGGTTCCTCGGTTTTCTGGGTAATGCAAATGGTGGGTTTGGCGCTGAGTTCATACTCATCAGCCGCATCGGCGGCGAATGTGACTTTTTGTGACATTGGCAAAAAGGCAAAAAAAATTATGCCCACCACCAGGCTTGCCAGCCCGGATGCTACATCGGTCTTCCTGCCGCGGCCGCCCCAAGCCATACCCCACGCGACGCAATACTGGCGCAACAGCCGGACAGGGATGTGGCGCGGATGAGTGAGATGCGGCATTGGCAAGGTTGGCAGCAAATTCATCACGGGCCCTGGAAGCGGTAAAACAGGCCGATGAAGAAGGTGTCCACGGTGCTTCTTTCCACCACCGGACTGTTGCGCAGGGCACTGTCAAGGAACTGTCGTTCCACTACAGAGACCAATTTCCAGTTGTCATTGAAGGAATGGCCGGCGGCAAGACGGAAATAAGGATTGAACGTGGCGCCAGTGGCATAGGCGGGCCTGATGTAGGGGATCACTTCATCGGCTTCGACGCCATAGTAATAAGTGGAAAGCCTGGCGCTTTTCCATTCGGCGCCCATGGAGAAGGCAAATTCGTTGGCGCCGCGTTGCCAGGGATAGGTGTAGGAAAGCCACAGTTCCTGGCCCCGGTGCACGCCGCTGACGTCGGTCAGAGCCTGGGCCTGGAAGTCGCCCCAGGGTGTCAGATAGAGAAATTCCAGGCCGCTGTTGAGAGCGAAGCGGCGCTTGGGCAGGCTGCTGTCCACGTCGTCGAAAAACAGCGGAGTCAGTGCCAGGCCATCTTCAGTGGGGGCTTGGCGCTCTGGGAAGGGGAAAGTCCCTGAAGGCCCCGGAATTGGATTGCCGTCGTCGTCGACACGGTCGCCGCCAGCCACGCCGAGCAGGTCCACCCCCAGGTTGCGGTTGCCCAGCCAACTGTAGTAATTG
>JBJHAY010000304.1:0-4271 GCA_050485205.1 Gammaproteobacteria bacterium | reverse complement strand
CGCCGAGGGCGCGCACAGGGGTCCAGTCGTTGCCGAGGCCGCCGGCCCACTTGGAGAGCATGGCGTTGTCGTGGATGGCGGAGTAGATGCCGCTGAGATCGTCCGGCACCGTGGTCAGGAAGCAGGAGGACAGCTGCGGGCGCAGGGTGCCGGCGTTGAACAGCTGCGGCGTGGACACCATGTAGTCGAAGCTGGACAGCAGGTTGTAGAACTCGATGGCACGCTCTTCGCGGTTGGGTTCCTGGATTGCCAGGCCCATGGCCACGCGCATGAAGAATATCTGCGGCAACTCGAAACGGGTGCCTTCGCTCTGGATGAAGTAGCGGTCATAGAGAGTCTGCAGACCCAGGTAGGTGAATTGGTCATCGCGCTCGGCCCTCAGTGCCTGGCCCAGGCGCTCGATGTCGTAGGACAGCAATTCAGGGTCCAGCAGTTCCAGCGCCACACCCTTTTCGATGTAGGGACGCAGGGAGGCGGCATAGCGGTAGTGCATCTCGGACTGGGTGGCGCTGTTGGCCACGCCCAGGAAGCGCAGGCCTTCGCTGCGCAGGCTGTCCAGCAGCAGGCGGGCGGCCACGTAGCTGTAGTTGGGCTCCTGTTCCACCAGGGTGCGGGCGGTCATCACCAGGGACACGCGGACGTCGTTGATGTTGACGCCGGTGTAGAGATTCTTGAGGGTTTCCTCGTAGATGCGTTCACCGGTGACATCCTGCAGGCCCTCGCAGGCTTCGGCGATGACGGTCTTGAGGCGGCCGGTGTCCAGCGGCACGGCGTTGCCGTCCTCCATGGTCACCATGATGTCGGGGCGCTGTTCCCTGGGCTGGGTCAATTCGCGCTCACGGGCGCGGTCGGCGCGGTAGATCACGTAGCTGCGGGCCACCTTGTGCTCGCCGGAGCGCATCAGCATCAGTTCCACCTGATCCTGGATCTCCTCGATGTGGACGGTGCCACCGGAGGGCATGCGGCGGCGGAAGGTGGACGTGATCTCATCCGCCATCCGCGCCACGGTTTCATGGATGCGGGTGGAAGCCGCCGCGTTGCCGCCTTCCACCGCCAGGTAGGCCTTGGTGATGGCCACCACGATCTTGGCAGCGTCATAGACCACCACCGCGCCATTGCGCTTGATCACCCGCAACTGGCCGGGGGCCATGGTGGCGAGTTTGGCGTCCTGGGTGGAAGTGTCCGACAGGGTGGCGGGGGAGGTGGGTTTGCTGTGCTCGGTTTCTGTCTGCATGATGGGCGGCTCCGCGGGGTTTTCTGTTTTTATCGCCTGGCCTTGCTGGGCCGGGGCGCTGGGTTCTTGGGTTTCCTTTTCACATACTGGCATTCACGCGCTGTCCCGACATCGGCGTGCTGGTCCTGCTGTTTGTGGTCCTGCTGTCTGTGGTTCTGCTGTATGTAAAGCCGAAACGTCAACACAATATGTAGTGTTGAAAAGGACTGGCGGGCTGGCTCTGCCTGCCGGCATGTGGTGTCCCCGGTGCCGGCTGCGGATTGGGCATGATGCCATCCCCGATGGGCTGCGCGCGTCGTGCCTGGGCGTGCTCCCGTCGTCGCAGTCACCTTTTCACGGGGCTTGCCACGGGGCTGGCCGTGGGCTTGCGCGGGCAAGCGGTCGTGATACTACATATGGGTGCTGGAAAATTACGGGCCACTATATCAAGGCATTTTGCGCCTTTGCAAGCTTATTTTCTGTGTAAATCTTGTGGATAACTTGTGCCCAGGCTGGGTACTTGCTGTGGGTGGATTCGAATTGGGGGGATATTGCCGCAAACGGGCCGGCAGTGGTGGCAAAACGGTGTCGGGACGAGTGTATGACCATGCCAATGCCGGCTCCTTGGAACCGACAAGGCAGCACTATATATTGTGGTTGCTGTTTCGGCAAGCATTGCTTGGGGGTCGGTCCATGGGCGGCGGGGCCGGGCTTGACTCAGGCGGGATAGGCCATGAAGGTACTGGCGCGGGCCTGAATCCCCACCTCTTGGCCTGGTTCGAAGAATTGCAGGCGCTCGTCGCTGGATTCCAGCAACTGACCATCAGCCAGACGCAGGCTGGTGAGAGAGGCGGGACCGTTGAACTGCTGTTCGACGATGGTGGCGCGGCAGGCAGCTTCCTGTTGGAAGGAGACTTGCCACGGACGCACCAGGATGGCAAGAGTGGTGCCTGCCGCCAGGTCGCCGATGTTGGCGATTTCCAACTCCCCCAGCAAGCTGCTGGCCTGGCCGGGTTTGAGGACTTGACCCGGGATGAAGCGGCCATTGCAGATGAAGCTGGCCACGAAGCGGTTGCGGGGGGTATGGAACAGGCTCTTGGGCGCGTCCCACTGCTGGATGTTGCCCAGCAGCATGACGCCGATTTCATCGGCCACTGAGAAGGCCTCGGCCTGGTCGTGGGTGACCAGGATGGCGCTGGTGTTGCGCTGCTTGAGGATGTCTCTGACTTCCAGGCTGAGGGCGCGGCGCAGTTCGGTGTCCAGATTGGAAAAGGGTTCGTCCAACAGCAGTATCTCGGGTGCCGGCGCCAGGGCGCGGGCCAGGGCCACCCTCTGCTGCTGGCCACCGGAGAGCTGGTGAGGATAGCTGTCGGCGTAGTCGCGCAATTGCACCAGACTCAGCAGTTCATCGACGATGCGCATGGCTTGCTGGCGGCTGAGTTGGCGCAGGCCAAAGGCGACGTTGTCGCGCACCTTCAGATGCGGAAACAGGGCATAGTCCTGAAACACCATGCCGATGCGACGTTGTTCCGGGGGCAGGGTGAAGCCAGCCCTGCTCAACACTCTGCCATGCATTTCGATGCTGCCGGCGTGGACCGGTTCGAAGCCGGCGATGGCGCGCAGGGCGGTGGTCTTGCCACAACCACTGGGACCCAGCAGGCAGGCTATGCTGCCCTGGGCCAGGGTGAAGCTGAGGTCGGGGATGATGGTCTTGGTGTCATAACGGCAGGCGATATGACTGACCTTGAGCAGTGGCGCCGCCTCAGACACAGAGGAATTCCAGCAGGGCTTTCTGGGCGTGGAGGCGATTCTCGGCTTCCTCCCAGACCACTGAGGCGGGATCGTCGAGAACATCGGCGCTCACCTCTTCGCCGCGGTGCGCCGGCAGGCAGTGCATGAACAAGGCATCGGGCTTGGCCAGTGACATCAATTCACGGGTGATCTGGAAACCCTCGAAGTCGCGCAGGCGTTTCTTTTGTTCTTCTTCCTGGCCCATGGAAGTCCAGACATCGGTGACCACCAGGGAGGCGCCGCGCACACCGTCCTCGGGAGCGCGCACGATGCGTACCCGGTCCTGGTTTTGCTCCAGCAGTCGCGCCATGGGTTCGTAACCCGGTGGGCAAACCACCACCAGTTCGAAGTCCAGTTGGCGGGCGGCATTGATGTAGGAGTTGCACATATTGTTGCCGTCTCCCACCCAGCACACGGTATGGCCCTGGATGTCGCCCCGGTGTTCGAGGAAGGTTTGCATGTCGGCCAGCAGCTGGCAGGGGTGGAAGTCGTCGGTGAGGGCGTTGATCACGGGCACCAGGGAGTGGCGCGCCATGGTCTCGATCTTGTCGTGGGCGAAGGTGCGTACCATGATGCAGTCTACCATCCGCGACAGTACCCGGGCGGTATCCTCGATGGGTTCGCCGCGGCCGAGCTGGGTGTCAGTCGGCGACAGAAAGATGGAGGAGCCACCGAACTGGGTCATGGCGGCCTCGAATGACACACGGGTGCGGGTGGAGGATTTCTCGAACACCATGGCCAGGGTTTTGTTCTTCAGGTAGGGATGGGGAATGCCAGCCTTGAGCATGCGCTTGAGTTCGGTGGCGCGGGCGAGTAGGCGCCGCAGCTCTTCAGGGCTAAGGTCCAGCAGGCTGAGAAAATGTCTGGTCGAACTGGTCATGGGGGGCTCCCCGAGGCAATCCATAAACGCAAAAGGGCAGCCAAAGCTACCCACGAGGCGCGATTCTATCCCAATTATTCGTTTGCTGGCCACTGTGATGTCTGACTTCCAGGAGCGATTTCTGCTCGCGGGCCGTCGTCCCTGTCCCTGTGGGATCGAGCCCTGCTCGCGACCTGGGGTGCTAGTTGGCTTCAGTGGTCTTTTGTGTCACCCGCCCTTTGCTGGTCAGCCAGGGGGCGGTACTTGGTTGGTTTTTGTGTCGTGACCCGCCCTTAGCTGGCCAGCCAGGGAGCGGTCCCCCCTTCCCCCGCCTTCAGCCTCCGGACGCCGCCAGGACGGCGCTGCGGAACTCGTCGCTGCGCTCCTCAAACAGTCCTCGCTTGTTTC
>JBJHAY010000303.1:0-4280 GCA_050485205.1 Gammaproteobacteria bacterium | reverse complement strand
TGCTGGATTCTTTACCTGTTGGCACGCGAGGAACAGATCAATTGGCGGAAAGTACTTTCGGTAAACTCCTGGCCGCGCTCGAGCAGGATATGATGTTGAAGGCCGAGGTCAGGCATCCTGACAAACTGCTTGATCGCGCGCTGATGTGGCTGCATGAAATGGAGATCATTCGGCTCAACAAAGGGCTTGCTGTTTTTCGCCCGGCGATGACTATTCATCTGGGCAAGGAAAGACGAAATTTTGCGAAAGCTGATTTCCAGCCCTTGAATATTCATTACCAGGAGCAGGTGCTACAGATTCATATAATGGCCGAATATGTGCAACGTGGGCTGGAGGCGATGGCGGATGCCTTGCGCCTGACCATGGATTATTTCAGCCTCGATCAGGAAAAGTTTCTTGATAAGTGGTTGCCAGGTCGGGACAAGGAATTGGCCCGCCAGACCACGCCGGAATCCTGGCGCGGCATAGTCGAGAATCTCCAGAATCCATGGCAGCAAAGGATAGTGGCGGATGATCGTGAGCAGACCAATGTATTGGTGCTGGCTGGGCCGGGTTCCGGCAAGACCAGGGTGCTGGTACACCGCATCGCCTATCTTGTGCGGGTCAGGCGAGAAAAGTCCCGGGGGATTCTCGCCCTGGCTTATAACCGGCATGCGGCGCTGGAAATTCGCAAACGTCTGAATGCACTGATCGGTGGTGACGCCAAGGGCATCATGGTGATGACCTGTCATGCGCTTGCCATGCGGCTGATCGGCGCCAGTTTCAGCAAACGCATGATGGATGAAAATTCTTTCCGGCAGGTGTTGCTGGATGCAAGCGCATTGCTGAGAGGCGAGGGTCTGCCGCCGGAAGAAGCGGATGAGCAGCGGCAGCGCCTGCTCTCGGGTTTTCGCTGGATATTGGTGGATGAATACCAGGATGTCGGTCCTGAACAATACGAGTTGATTTCGGCGCTTGCCGGCAGGACGCTGAACGAGGAAGACAGTAAGCTCACCCTCTTTGCAGTAGGGGACGATGATCAGAATATCTATTCCTTCGATGGTGCTTCAGTGGAGTTTATCCGGCGTTTTGAGCAGGACTACAGCGCAAAGCCGGCATTCTTGCTGGAGAACTACCGCTCTACACAGCACATTATCACGGCGGCAAACCTGATGATTGCGCCGGCCCAACAAAGAATGAAAGTGGATCATCCGATCACTGTCGATCGTGCCCGCAAGAATGACAGGCCTGGTGGTGAATGGGAAAGCATCGACCCGGTAGGCAGAGGAAAGGTGCAGGTACTGCCGGCAGGTGGCGATGTTGTTGAGCAGGCAATGGCAGTGATGATGGAATTCAAGCGTCTTGCCGGACTTGGCTCGGACTGGAATTGGAGTAATTGTGCCGTCATCGCCCGCGAATGGAAGTTTTTGGAACCAGTGCGCGCCTGGTGTGAACTGCACGATATTCCGGTGCAGATGGCGGATGCAGACAGCATGCAGCTTTGGCGCTTACGGGAAACACAGGCATTGGTGAGTTGGATTCGTGACAGGCAAAAGAAACTGATTGATCCACAAAGCATGTATCAGTGGCTGGATGCACAGGCAAGCGGTCCCTGGTGGTCGCTGCTCAGGGAAGCGATAGATGCCTATGTTCTTGAAGCCTCCGCGGCAGAGTTGCCCAGCGAAAAGTTTTTTGAATGGTTGGCGGAATGGGGGCGAGATCTACGCCGCAAGCAACATGGCCTGTTACTGCTGACTGCCCATCGTGCCAAGGGCCTGGAATTTGATCATGTGGCAGTGCTGGATGGCGGCTGGGGAAAAGTCCAGAAAAACGAGGATGCCGATGCTTCCCGCAGGCTGTACTACGTTGCCATGACCCGTGCCAGGCACACGCTGTTGCTTGCCAGGCAGGGGCGTATCAACCCGCTGTTGAACGCATTGCCGGAAAGTCCGGCAATTTTGCCCAGGCTGGGCACCGATCTGCCCGAGCCGCCAAAACAACTGAGCCGGCAGTATGTGCAGCTTTCATTAAAAGACATCGATTTGAGTTTCGCGGGTCGCTATTCCCACACACGTCCGCTACACAGGGCAATCGCTGAATTGGTACCGGGAGGTGCCCTGTTACTGAAGCGGGGAGAGAAGGCATGGGAACTCACAAACCTTGAAGGACAAACTGTTTGCAGGCTGGCACGGGCCTTCACGCCGCCCGAGGGGAAGCGCTTCGTTTCAGCGCAAGTGCTGGCGGTAATTGTCCGGCAAAAAGAGGACGCCGAACCTGAATATCAGCAGCAGCTACGTTGCGACCGCTGGGAAGTTGTGGTTCCCGAGTTGGTTTATGCCTAGTTCACTCCCCCAGCACCACCACCGGCTCAAAGCCCCCATAAATCATCCTCATGCCGTCAAAGGGCATGGGGTTGGTCTCTTGACTGAGCCTGGGGTCGGTTTTCGAAATCTCCATCATCTTGCTCATGACAGCTTCACAGGTGGCCTTGTCAGGCCATTCCATCCATGAGAACACCACGGTTTCGTCGTCCTTGGCCTGAACGGCTTTCTTGAAGTCGGTGGCTTTCCCATCCGGGAGGAAGTCACCCCAACATTCCAGGATGCGGGTGGCGCCCATTTCAATGAAGGCACTGTTCCCGGTTTTGGCGTGTTCGATGAATTTTGCCTTGTTGGCGGTGGGGACTGCGAGGACGAATCCACTGATGTAGGCCATGGGGTAGCTCCTTGGTTGTGGTGGTTGTGCTTGTGTTGTGACTGCCATTGTAGGGTAGTCGTACCGGGAGTCGAGAAATCGACAATGACATCTGTTAGACTGCGCGCCTCATTTTTTCACCCCCGCGAGCCCACTGTGATTTCTACCGCCAATCTCACCATGCAATTTGGTGCCAAGCCCCTGTTTGAAAATGTCTCGGTCAAGTTCAATAACGGCAATCGCTATGGCCTGATTGGCGCCAATGGCTGTGGCAAGTCCACTTTCATCAAGATTCTAGGTGGTGATCAGGCTCCTTCCTCTGGTCAGGTGATGCTGGAGCCGAATGTGCGGCTGGGCAAGTTGCGGCAGGATCAGTTTGCCTTTGAGGCCCATACGGTGCTGGACACGGTGCTGATGGGGCACGAGGAGCTGTGGCAGGTGAAGGCGGAGCGGGATCGTATCTATGGCCTGGCGGAGATGAGTGAAGCCGACGGCATGAAGGTGGCGGACCTGGAAGTGCGCTTTGCCGAACTGGATGGCTACACCGCTGAAGCCCGCGCCGGTGAGTTGCTGCTGGGCCTGGAGATTCCCATCGAGCAGCATGCCGGTCCCATGAGCGCGGTGGCTCCCGGCTGGAAGCTGCGGGTGCTGTTGGCCCAGGCGCTGTTTGCCGACCCCGATGTATTGCTGCTGGACGAGCCCACCAACAACCTGGATATCAATACCATTCGCTGGCTGGAAGGCGTGCTCAAGCAGCGCAACAGCACCATCATCATCGTCTCCCATGATCGCCACTTCCTCAATGCCGTGTGTACACACATGGCGGATCTGGACTACGGTGAGTTGCGCCTGTTTCCTGGCAATTATGATGAATACATGACTGCCGCCACCCAGGCCCGTGAGCAGCTGTTGAGCGAGAATGCCAAAAAGAAAAGCCAGATATCAGAGCTGCAGGCCTTTGTCAGCCGCTTTTCCGCCAATGCCTCCAAGGCCAAGCAGGCCACTTCCCGTGCTCGCAAGATTGATAAGATTCAGTTGGAGGAGGTGAAGCCCTCCAGCCGTGTGAGCCCCTATATCCGCTTCACCGAGAACAAGAAGTTGCATCGTCAGGCGGTGACGGCAGAAGCCATCGGCAAGTGCTGGGACAAGCCCTTGTTCGAGAAACTGAGCCTGCAGATTGAAGCCGGCGAGCGCGTCGCCATCATCGGCCCCAATGGCGCCGGTAAAACCACCTTGCTGCGTTGCCTGCTGGGAGAACTGGCACCGGACAATGGCAAGGTTAAGTGGGCCGAGCAGGCCCAGATTGGCTATTTCGCCCAGGACCACAGTGCCGAGTTCAAGGAGGAGATCACCCTGATGAACTGGATGAAGCAGTGGACCAAGCAGGATCAGCAACTGGTGCGGGGCGCCCTTGGCCGCATGCTGTTTTCCAATGACGACGTGAACAAGACCCTGCCGGTGCTGTCCGGTGGGGAAAAGGCCCGCATGCTGTTTGGCAAGTTCAGCCTCACCAATCCCAATGTGTTGATCTTGGACGAGCCCACCAACCATCTGGACATGGAGTCAATCGAGGCCCTCAACCTGGCGCTGGAGAATTATCCCGGCAC
>JBJHAY010000302.1:0-4299 GCA_050485205.1 Gammaproteobacteria bacterium | reverse complement strand
GGGCTGAACAGCGACTCCTTGTAGAAGCGGATGTCGCGTTCAAGAGCATGGGTGATGTTGCGGTATTTGGGGTGCGTGGAATCCGCGCCCGACTTTCTCAGAATCAGGGCCATCAGGATTTTGTCCAAGTGATTGCCAGCTTCTGTGATACCGCGTGCGGTATCCTCCACCTCACCAGCAGTAGACTTAATGCCATCTTCGTCCACAACCACTTTTAGACGGTACAAACTGAAGTCGCTTGTGCCTGCCCCTATGTCCACCACAAGAGCCAGGGAATCCTGCGATGATTTCCAACTCAACAGCGACCCAGCGACCCCCAACGGTTCAGTGACGCTGCAATCTATGAAGGGATAGCTTCGCTTCTCAGCACGCAGTTGCTTGAGCGCGGAAATGAAGCGTCTGAGGGGAAGCCCTTGATGGATCTCATCCTTAAAGGTATCAGCCAGAATTTGCGCCTCACCCAGCAGAGTTTTGAGCTTGCCTTCCACCTTTCGGGCATTTGCTCGTGGGAAGCAGGGCATGGCAAAGCGACGCCTGAAATTGCTGGCGACTTCAAGGCTGTCGATGTCATTGAGTAGGGCTGAATTGATTGTCCAAGTGAAGAAGGCCAAGTAGGCAAGGACAACATCTTCATAGGTTATTTGATGTGAGGTAGGGTTATAGGTAGTGGAAACCGGCTCGTCCAGATTGTCTTCGGACAAGGCCCTTTTGATATTGTCAATCCGCGAATTGTTGCCATCCGGTGCGACTTGGGATTGTTCCACCGCATTCTGCCCGAACCAGAGCTGACCTTGGGCGTCAATGAAGACCGAGGATACCAACATCATCTCGTCGATCTGTTCCTGATCACCAGCAATTCCAAGTCTGAGCACCTGAATGTCTTCCATTCCACCATCTTCATCGTCATAGACAAAGGTGGCCTTGGACATGGCCGTGCCGAAGTCCATGCAAACTCTATAGTCCCGCTCACTTTCCGGAAGGTCAAGCGTGGACATATCCAGCGTTACTGCCTCATCAGGCTCGTCGGTAGATATGGGCTCTGCTGACACAGGTGCTTCTCCCTGCTCCTGCGCGGGTCTACTAATCGGTTCCACCAGAGCGATTGTCTGGTTACCTGACTGTTCAGAAATTATAAATTCCAGTGCTTCCAGCTCTTTCTGAGTGACGATTCCTGCAAGGCGGAAATTCCCATCACCGCCGATTTCAATTCGCTCGCGCAAGTTGGCAAGGATAATTTTTGCTGTTGTGATTTCCATGTTTATTCCTCAGGCTCCACGCGGGGTTTGACCAGTGTTTTCTTCTTACCACCAAATTCCTTTAAGATGCCGTCGCGCACGACCTTGACCTTGCGCACGCCGGAGCGGTGTCCTCCTTCCATGTCATGTTCTATTGGATTGTATTCTACTACTGTGGCCAACAAGTCGGTCTTGCTCAGCTTGCGCATTCGCGCAAGCCTTTCGGCGACCTGGGCGATACTCTCGTAGCCATTGGCTGCACGTCTGACTGTAGCAGCCTGGATGGGGTCAAAGGTTTCAAGAACCGGTACGACGGCACGGTTCAATTTGTTCATATTGTCCCGATTGGCATCCAACTGAATAAGCAACTCGCCGATCTGCTGATCTTCAGTATTTCCAAGCTTGTGTTCGGCAGCGCGTTCACTTTGAGAGACACGACCGAGCTTTAGCCAGTAATCAGCGACTCCAGGGTCAATATCGACCGCACCTTTGAAGTGGTTCTTGATCGCGCTGGTGATAGCGACATTGGAGGGCCAGCTTGCTTCCATTACACGCAGTATTTCTTTGTCCGTTCGGTTCTGCCGTGCCAGGACGAGCGAAGTTTCCAGAAGATTCATTCGCACCTTCTGAATAATGGTCGATGATTCGAGGAAACGCTTCCACGTACTTTCGCTAAACAATTTTTTACTGCCTTGCAGTAACTGATATGTCTCCGCATGCAGGGCATGGGAGAAGCGTAGCTCTATTACGCGGACAAGAACACCAATGGCGGCATCGAGACTGGCGTGTAGGGCATCAGTATCTGAGTTAGTTGCTCCACGCATGAATGTTTCAGAGAGAGTTGCCAGAGCCAAACCAGGCTCTTGGCCAACATCTCCTTCGTAGTTGCGAACTACTTCAGCCAAACTCTCGAATATGCGCCGCACGCGCTTGATGCGTGTGTCGGCTTGTTCGATGTCTTTGAGGACGGATTGAGCTTCTGTAAGCCGACGGATGGTGTCGGAGACATTGCCGCTTTGAGTGACGACAATTCGCAATAATTCCTTGCGGGCATTGTTAGCAGTGTCAATCGCCAAAGCTTCGCGTGCACAGTAGCCAAGGAGCCAAGATGCGTCAGCATGGGCGAGCATCTTGGCGGCGTATTCCTTTTCATCGCCGTCGGCCAAGGTTTCAATGGGTGGGGGCTCAAGCGAGAACAAACTAGATGCACGTGAATAAACTTCAGACTCACGACCCCGAGCAACCGCAGCCAAGCGCCCGAGAATTGCTGCCGCGAAAAGTTCAGTCTCGGAGGGTGCGCAAGCCGCCAGATTCATAATGGCATCAACCACCTTTCCTAGATTCTCATTGCGGATAAGCGCTTGAATCTGCTGCTGCTTCATGACCTGGGTAAGCTGGTCGTTCAACTTTGCAAGGTCATCAGCTCTGGTAATCAAGTTCAGACGGGGGTCTGTGGATTCGTTCATTTGTTTTCCCTTAAAAACTCCAGGTCGGACTCGAATTTTTTAGTTCGGCATTAATTGCCACTTTGCGGTTGAACCACGTCATGTCATGGGGTCGGTCCGTCATGGCGTCATGGGGTCAGGTCTTGCAACACGCAAAACCTGACCCTGATGTTTGACCCCTGATGTTCTGGGCTTCCAGGTTGTCCCCGTGGATCAGCATGTTGCCGCCGGGGTTGTCGCCAACGCTCAGTTCCGCCACCGGCTCCAGCAGCCGGTAGGGCACCTATTGGGCGGTTGTCACCGCCTTGTCCTTGTCGAGCCAATCCAGTAGGGGCATGGGTCAGTCCTTACAATAGCTTCCGCCCTTCGACGGTGTTGAGCAGTTCGGCAAAGCAATAGGTGGTCGACCTGCGCCCCTGGCCTCTGCTCAGGGCTTCCACCAGGCCCGCCTGTTCGAGTTTGCGAATGATGGGGTATATGGAAGGGCGCTCCAGGCCGGCGCCATCGGCCAGGTCGCTGGCGCGAAAGATGGGCCTGCTGAACAGGGCATCCACCAGGGCGGCGGTATGCTGGGAACGGGTTACCCGCTGGATTTCACCTTTGGCCCATTCATACAGCGCCATGATTTCCCTGAGCCTGACGATATTGGCGGCAGCCTGATCGCGGATGGCGGTGAGAAAGAAACCGACCCAACCGGTCCAGTCACCGTCGCGGGAGATGTTGCCCAGCCGCTCATAGTACTCCGCCCGGTTGGCTTCCAGGTAGGCTGACAGATAAAAGGTTGGGGATTCCATCACTTCCTTGGCGCACAGGAACAGGGGTATCAGTAGCCGTCCAATACGGCCATTGCCATCCTTGAACGGGTGCAGCAGTTCAAACTGGGCATGCATCACGGCGGCCTGGATCAGCGGATCCTCCTGCTCCGTGTGTAAATAGCGCTCCCATGCCAACAGGTGTTCCTCCAGTATCAGCGGCGACGGTGGCACAAATGTCGCCTGCTCTATCGTGCAGCCTGGGCGGCCAATCCAGTTCTGCTCCAGCCGAAACTGGCCGGGCGTTTTATCCTGCCCACGTACACTGGTCATCAGTATCTGGTGAAGCGCCTTGAGCAGCCAGAGGGAAAGCGGCTGCTCCCTGTTGTGGCGGACATGATCCGCCCCCTGAATCAGGGCGGCCCGATAGTTCTGGATTTCCTGTATATCCTGACGCTTGGGCTCACCCGGTTCACCACCCACTTCGAACTCCAGCACCTCCTCCACCGTGGCCTGCGTGCCCTCGATCCGGGACGACAACACCGCCTCGAGGTTTGTCAGGGGAGAGAGCATCAGGCCAGGGTTCGGCAGCACCTGCAACAGACCTCCGTAGCCAGCCAGCATACGGCTGGCCTCGCCAACCAAGCGCACAAGCGAGCCATGGTCGATGGAATTGATAGGCAGAGATTGCGGCGTATAGGGCAGCAAGGTGTGTCCCTCTTCCTTTTTGTTTATCTTATTCCTTTGCAAAAAATAAACAAATGATTTTGTGTATTTTCCCAATAACACAAAATGTGTTGGTTGTTTTGGCGGCACCGGGATCATGCCCAAGGCCGTGGTTCGCCCGCGCAATGGTATCTTGGCGCC
>JBJHAY010000301.1:0-4318 GCA_050485205.1 Gammaproteobacteria bacterium | reverse complement strand
TCTCTGGCCCCGCGCGGGTATTCGAGAGCCAGGACAGCGCGGTCAAGGCTATCCTGGCGGATCAGATCAAGCCCGGAGACGTGGTGGTGATCCGCTATGAAGGCCCCAAGGGCGGTCCCGGCATGCAGGAAATGCTCTATCCCACCAGCTATCTGAAATCGAAGGGACTGGGCAAGGTCTGCGCACTGCTCACCGACGGGCGCTTCTCCGGCGGCACCTCCGGCCTCTCCATCGGCCATGCCTCCCCCGAGGCCGCCGAGAAGGGTAACATCGCCCTGGTGCGCGAAGGCGACACAATTGAAATCGACATTCCACAACGGCGCATCAATCTGGCGGTCAGCGAAGACGAACTGTCGCGGCGCCGCGCAGAGGAAGAAGCCCGCGGCCCGCATGCCTGGCATCCCCATGAAGTCAGGCCACGCAAGGTCTCTCCAGCACTGCGCGCCTATGCCGCAATGACCACCAGCGCCGACCGTGGCGCGGTGCGCGACGTGGATCAACTGCGACGCTGATCCAGCTCTGTTGAAGCCTTGCAGGCGACATGACAATGTTGCCTGCAAGGCTAGTTGCTGCGGGGTATGTATTCTGCGGGAGCCTGCTCCACGGGCGATAAGGCTTGTCGCGGCTCGGGCAAACTCCCGCAGAGAGCTTGTGCTGCCCTCATGGAATGGCGACAGGTTTCACAAGACACCATAGGAGCTAGGCATGTTCAAGCAGTACAAGAAGGACGTTTTTTTTCTGCTCAAATACAACAGTGCCAACGTCCTGATTCTGGGCCTCGTCTCCCTCTTTTTGTTTCACGCCTGGTCCTCCATGGCGCAAGTACCGAACAGCTGGGTTTTATTGCTCTGCATCCTGCCCCTGTCCCTGCCCAATCTCTGGACCATCAGCGCCAGCGCCCTGATGCTGGCGCCAGTGGCGCTGTACTTCAATCTGTTCCAGGTCAGTCTGGCTGACTGGTGGCTGATTCCTCTGAGCGTGGTAATCGGCCTGCAATCCGCCTGGCTGATGCACAATGCCGCTCATGAGAGCATCAAGCCAAAATGGCTCAATCGCCTGGTGGGTGAACTTTGCGGTTTGCAGCAATTGATGGGCTATCCCGGCTGGGCCATTCCTCACATCGTCCACCATCAGTTTCCCGATGACCCGGAGAAAGACCCTCACCCGCCGCAACAGCTGAGCTTCATGCAGTTTCTTGGCGAGATGGGGCCCTCCATGGCACGTGTTGCCAAGGCCTATTTTTTCAATCTATGGCAGGATCGTCCCGATGTGGCCAGAATCTGGAACAGGATGTTGTGGACCTCCATGGCCGCCCGCTATCTGCGCGCGGCGTTTTTGCTGATTCTGCTGGGGCCCAAGGTATTTGTACTGTGCTTCATCGTCTCGAAAATGGTGAATATGATCTGGTACGTGCATTTCAATTACTACACCCATCGCCCCACCGGCGACGGCCGCATGGAAATCCTCAACCTGGATCACAACCTGTATTACAAGTTGATGAATGCCACCATGGCGGGCGTGTACTACCACAAGAATCATCATGCCAAGGCCTCGTTGTTCGATCCCCGCAGCTTTGATAAGGAGGATGAGAGGCCATTGATTTCCTACAGCTATCCCAGTTCCACTGTCGCTGCCAGTCCTGCAAGCGACAGCTAGGGCCGCCTTCCTACAGAGGAGAGTGGCGCCCAGTAGGAGCCTGCTCTGCAGGCGGCATTTCATCGCAGGAATGCAAGTACAGCGGTAAGGCCGGTCATCGGGGGGCTTCTGCAAAAAACGCCGTGAACCCATCCATGGGGGCTCCGGCTGCGACATCCTGTCGCAGACGGTTTTTGCAGAAGCCCCCCGATGACCGGCTCCGAGACATGGTTGCTGTTGCCATTACCCGAAGTCGCCTGCAGGGCAGGCTCCTACAGGGAGATGCGGGACAGGAAGGTGTCCAGCGATTGCAGCATGTTGTCGTAGAATGGATTGAAGGCAATTCGCTCCAATGTTCCCGCCTGGAGATTCTCCCGGGTGGTCTCCCCCAGAAATTCACTTTGTCCGGCCTTGCAGGCAGCAAACTTTTCCATGTCGCGGCCAAGATAATGCCCACAGCTTTTATAGGCGCCGTTGCGGCCGTAATGGGGGTGCTCCGGCGACACCATCAAACCCAAGTGGGAAAGACTGAGCAGTCCCTGGTCCGGCAAGTGACTGGAAATAACCTCCACCCCCGTCATGGGCGCCACCACATGCTGGGAATATAAAAGCGTGGTATTTTCAGGATGCGGTTGCGACGCCATGAAGTCGAGTATGGCCTGGATGCCCACGGTGTTATCTTCCATGCTGGCCACCGTGAATATTGGAACATCAAGTTCTGTTCCGCGTAGCCTGCGCTGTATTTCCATGAGCATGGCATGCATTTCCGCCGCCGCGGTAAAAGTAAAGGACTCATAGCGGTACACCGCTTCGTCGGCTTCCAGCGCCAACCAGGCCGCCGCCGGAAACACCTTGCCGATGGGCGCCACGAAACGGGCATATTTTGCCGCCTCGCTGATGCTGAGCGCGGGAGCAAACAAAAATAGCGCGCTCACCGCCGGATTGTCCAGCGCTTCCAGAATGGACAGGGCTCCACCGGCGGAATGCCCACCAAGACTCACCTTCTGCACCAGCCTCGACATACGCTGGGTAGCGAAATCCACGGCCGCGGCCCAATCGCGCCAGCCGGCGTTGAGGAAGTCACCAGGCCGCGAGCCGTGGCCGGGAATCAGCACGCCGTACACCAGATAACAGCGTGATTGGAAATATTCTCCCAGGTCACGCATGCTGTAACTGGAGTCGAACAAGCCATGGGTAAGCACCACACCCTGACGGTAGCGGCCATCATCACCACGCTCACAACTGGCTGGGGGTTCCAGAATAAAAGGTCCTGCATTGACAATCAGTACGTCGCCAGTACCATCCAGGCGCGCGACCCGCAACCTCTCCTGCTCATGCCGCAAGTAGTCCTGGAAATCTCCACCACTGAAATCATAGGCAGGATAATCGAATGGGCGGTGACGCTCCCCCAGCGTTTTGCCACTCGACAGCAACAGGCCAGCGCTGATGAAAGCCAAGGTGAAAACTATGATGAAGGAGACCAGCAGTTTTTTCATCTCATGCCATCCGTTTCATATGAGGATCTTTCCCGGCTGCCAGCAGCCCAGGCCTGATGTATAACGAACTTTTCCGGCTTCGGTCAATGATGGCATCAATACCTGCTTACAGTGACAGCAGCCTCATGATCCTGTACCGAATACTGATACAGTACTTGACTTTACAGCGCTGGAAATCTTTCCAGAATGACAAAACTGTAGTCGTAAGGATTGGGACCTTCCGCCTTGAAGCGCTCCCGGCCCAGTTCGCGCCATTCATTTCTGTCAAATTCAGGAAAGCAGGCATCGCCTTCCACATCCGCATGGACTTCGGTCAGATACAGACGATCCGCCATGGGCAAGGACTGCTCATAGATTTGCGCGCCACCAATGACCATGACCTCTTCGATGCCTTCCACTATGGCGAAACTCTGACACACCGCCCTTGCCATCATCAGATCCTTCACCACCCTGATGCCCTCGGCATGAAATTCCGGATTTCGCGACACCACGATATTGGTGCGCCCCGGCAGTGGCTTGCCAATGGATTCAAAGGTCTTGCGCCCCATCACCACTGGCTTGCCCATGGTGACACGCTTGAAATATTTGAGATCATCGGGCAAATACCACGGCAGCTTGTTGTTGCGGCCGATGACACGGTTTTCCGCCATGGCGACGATCAGGGAAATCTTCATACTGCCACCGGTGCCTTGATATGAGGGTGAGCCTGATAGTCGAGAATTGCAAAGTCCTCGTAGGCATATTCAAACAAGCTTGGCGGCTTGCGCTTGATGTGGAGGCGCGGCAACGGATAGGGCTGGCGCGTCAGTTGTTCCTTCACTTGTTCCAGATGATTGACATACAGATGAACATCGCCACCGGTCCAGACGAAATCGCCCACATCCAGGTCGCATTGCTGGGCCAGCATGTGGGTCAACAGCGCGTAGGAGGCGATATTGAAAGGCACGCCGAGAAAGGTATCGGCAGAGCGCTGGTAGAGTTGACAGGACAGACGTCCATCCGCCACATAGAATTGAAACAGGGAATGACAGGGTGGCAGGGCCATCTGGTCCACGTAGGCAGGATTGTAGGCCACCACCATGTGACGGCGCGAATCCGGGTTGTGGCGGATACCGTGCAGCACCTTGCTGATCTGATCAATGGACTCACCGTCCCTGCCGGGCCAGGATCGCCATTGAAAGCCGTAG
>JBJHAY010000300.1:0-4327 GCA_050485205.1 Gammaproteobacteria bacterium | reverse complement strand
CACCATGGCCTGGACCAGTGGCTTATTGTGGCGCTTGGCGGAGCCCGTCATTGCCAGGCGCATCAGAAGGACCAATGAGGATTGCCTGCGGGCTCTAGCTGTTGCGCTCCACGGCGGCTCTGGCCACCAGGACCAGGCCTTCCTTGTAGGGTGAGTCTTCAAGCGGCGCCAGATGCCGCAGGGCGTACGCCACTTTTTCCTGGGCCAATTGCCGGGTATAGTCAAGTGCCCCGCTGTCGGATATGGCTTGGCGAATGGCCTCGAGATCATCCAGGCCGCCGTTGCGGATAGCGTCAATCACCAACTCACGCTGCGCCTTGCTGCCATGACGGATGGCGTGGATCAACGGCAGCGTGGGCTTGCCTTCCGCCAGGTCATCGCCGATGTTCTTGCCCAGGTTCTCACTGTCGCCGCTGTAGTCCAGTACATCGTCGATCAATTGAAATGCCAGGCCCACAGCCATGCCATATTCATTGAGCGCCTCATTCACTTCAGGCGCGGCGCGCGCGAGGATGCCGGCAGTCTTGCAGGCGGCGGCGAAGAGAATGGCGGTCTTGTTGCGGATCACTTCCATGTAGTCCTGCTCGGCGGCTTCGGCATTGCGCTTGTTCACCAGTTGCAGCACCTCTCCCTCCGAGATGCGGTTGGTGGTGGTGGCCATGACATCCATGATCTCCATGTTGCCCAGGGACACCAGCAGTTGGAAGGCCCGGGAATAGATGAAATCGCCCACCAGCACGCTGGAAGGATTGTCCCAGCGGGTATTGGCGGTAGGCTGGCCGCGGCGCATTTCCGACATGTCCACCACGTCATCGTGCAGCAGGGTGGCGGTGTGCAGAAATTCTATGACCGTGGCCAGGTCCACATGACGCTCACCCCCATAGCCCAGTGCCCGGGCACACAGCAGCACCAGCACGGGGCGGATCCGCTTGCCGCCGGCGCCAATGATGTAATGACCGATGCTTTCAATGAGGGGGACGCCTGAGTGCAGTTGGGATACCACCTTGCCATTGAGCAGGGCAAAGTCCTCGGCGACAATTTGGTGGATGTGCTTGATCATGGAAGGCCCGGAAACAGAGAACAGGCATCCTAGGCGGCGACTTCTCCGATGTCAAGAATCGCCTGTTATTTCAGAAGCTTGTGTATCATGTTCAGGGCCATGGGCCAGGCCTGTCTGAAATTGGTAAAAAGACACCCGTAGTGGCTTGCGCGGTGCGCCATGATCCCGTAAAATCCCCGGCCCTGTATCGGGTGGCCCAGGGAGATGGTCCATCCAGGATTTCAGCGGCGGTCGGCATATGACCGCGGGGTTGTCGGTCTCAGGCACCGCGCCCGGTTAACAGGCTTTTTGGAGCATAACTATGTACGCGGTAATAGAAAGTGGTGGCAAGCAGCATCGGGTGGTCGAAGGCGAAACCCTGAAGCTGGAGAAACTGGAAGCCAGCACTGGTGAAAGCATTGATTTCGACAAAGTCCTGCTGGTGGGCGAGGGCGCCGAAGTGAAAGTGGGCGCTCCCTACGTGCAAGGTGGCAAGGTCACCGCCGAGGTCATCAGTCATGGCCGTGGCAAGAAAGTGACCATCATCAAGTTCAAGCGCCGCAAGCATTATCGCAAGCAGCAGGGTCACAGACAGTGGTTCACTGAAGTGAAGATCACTGGCATCAGCGCATAAGGAGTAGACAATGGCTCATAAAAAGGCAGGCGGCAGCACCAGTAACGGCCGCGATTCCATTTCCAAGCGCCTCGGCGTGAAGCGTTTTGGTGGCCAACAGGTGGCCGCTGGCAACATTCTCGTGCGTCAGCGCGGCACCCAGTTTCACCCAGGCACCAATGTAGGCTGTGGCAAGGATCACACTCTGTTCGCCCTGGTGGACGGCGTTGTCAAGTTCCAGGTCAAGGGGCCACGCAACCGCCGCTTCATCAGTGTCGAGACAGCGACGGCCTAAGCATCCGGATTGAAGAAAAAGCCCTGTCATGACAGGGCTTTTTTTTTCCTCCAGTCTGGATCCGGCGCCAATTTTCCTGTTGCGGTGGTCACGGCAGGAAGATTGCTGTCATATCCAGATGGGTTACGCGAGAATAGTGCCATGAAATTCGTAGACGAGGCTGAAATCGTGGTGGAAGCCGGCAAGGGCGGCAATGGCTGCCTGAGCTTTCATCGTGAGAAGTTCATCGACAAGGGCGGTCCCGATGGGGGCGACGGCGGCTTTGGCGGCAGTGTTTACCTGGTGGCTGACCCTGGGCTCAATACCCTGGTGGATTTCCGCTACCAGACCCGCTACAAGGCGCAGTCCGGGGAATCCGGCCGCAAGCGCAACAGCACCGGCGCCAGTGGCGCAGACCTGGAAATCCGCGTGCCCGTGGGCACCAGCATATTCGTGGCGGAAACCGAGGAGCTTATTGGCGACCTGGTCAAGCCCGGTGAAAAGCTGCTGGTGGCCAAGGGTGGCAAGCGTGGACTCGGCAATACCCGCTTCAAGTCCAGCGTCAATCGCACCCCCCGGCAAACCACCAATGGCGCTCCCGGCGAAGTCAGGCGACTGCAACTGCAACTCAAGGTACTGGCTGATGTGGGCTTGCTGGGCATGCCCAACGCCGGCAAGTCCACCTTGATCAGGGCCGTGTCCGCGGCCACGCCCAAGGTGGCGGACTATCCCTTCACCACCCTGGTGCCCAACCTGGGCGTGGTGCGGGTCGGCGAAGAACGCAGTTTTGTGATGGCGGATATTCCCGGCCTGATCGAAGGGGCTTCCGAGGGTGCCGGACTTGGTATCCGCTTCCTGAAACACCTGGCCCGCAGCCGCGTATTGCTGCATGTGGTGGACGTGGCCCCTGCAGATCAGGGTGATCCGGCCGACGCCGCCGCGGCCATCATTGAGGAACTCACGCAATTCAGCCCGGTACTGGCATCCAGGGAGCGCTGGCTGGTATTCAACAAGGTGGACCTGTTGCCGGCCGACGAGGTGGAGCAGGTTTGTGACGACATCGTCCAGCGCCTGGATTGGCAAGGCCCCGTGTTCCGTATCTCCGCCGTACAGCGTCAGGGGACCGAGGCATTGTGCGAGGCATTGATGAACGCCATCGAGGCCCAGAATCTGCGTCGTGAGTCCGATGAGTCCTTCAGGGAGCAGGAAGCCGAGACCCAGCGTCAAATGGAGTTTGAAATCAGGGAAAGCATCCAGCGCGCCCGGGAACTGTGGCGGGAACGCAAGCAGGGCGGCGATGACTGGAACGAGGACGATTACGACGTCGAGGTGGAATATGTGCGCTGAAAACGCTTGCCGCCGTCCAGGGTTGTTCCGGTAGAATTCGCATTTTTTTCACCATGGCCTGCATCATCGATGAAGCGCGCAACTGCCGGGGAACAGTGTTTGAACAGTAGAGTCTTGCTGACAGAAGCCAGAATCTGGGTCATCAAGATCGGTAGTTCCCTGCTGACCGATAATGGCAAGGGACTCAATGCCGACAGCATTGGTCGTTGGGCCAGACAGATAGCCGCCATGCATGATGCTGGTCTTGATGTGGTCCTGGTTTCCTCGGGCGCGGTGGCCGAGGGTGTGTCCCGGCTCGGCCTGCCTGGCCGACCCAGTGCCATCCACGAGCAGCAGGCAGCCGCGGCAGTAGGGCAGATGGGCTTGATTCAGGCCTATGAATCCCACTTCAAGCAATACGCCAAGCACACCGCGCAAATTCTGTTGACCCATGATGATCTTTCCAACCGCAAGCGCTATCTGAATGCCCGCAGCACGCTGCGTACCCTGCTGGACATGGGGGTGATACCAGTGGTCAACGAGAATGACACCGTCGTTACCGATGAGATCTGCTTCGGTGACAACGATACCCTCGCGGGCTTGGTGGCGAATCTGATCAATGCCGACGCCCTGGTGATTCTCACCGATCAACAGGGTCTTTACGATGCCAATCCAATACTGCACCCTGATGCCAGGCTGATTCCCGAGGCCCAGGCCAATGATCCGCGGCTGTTGGCCGTGGCGGGTGGTACCCATGGCACCTTGGGCAAGGGCGGCATGCAGACCAAGATCCGGGCGGCGCGATTGGCGGCACGGTCAGGCACCATGACGGTGATTGCCCATGGCGCCAGTCCCGATATTCTGCATTTGCTGCGAGCTGGCGAGCAGGTGGGAACCGTGCTGGTGCCGGACGATCGACCCGTGGCCGCCCGCAAGCAATGGCTGGCCAGTCATCTTCAGGTCAAGGGCAGGCTGGTGCTGGATGATGGTGCGGTGGCGGTATTGCGCAATTCCGGCCGCAGTCTGTTGCCGGTGGGGGTAAAATCTGTGTCGGGGCGCTTCCGCCGTGGTGATG
>JBJHAY010000299.1:0-4332 GCA_050485205.1 Gammaproteobacteria bacterium | reverse complement strand
GAACTGGTGCTGACCGGGGAACTGTTGGCACATAGACCCGCCGGAGCCCTGGGTGTGGCGCTGGGTGTGAATTGGCGCCAGCAGTCATTTTGGCAGCGGGCCTGGCCCGATGGCTTGGATGGTCCACCGCGCAATGTGCCAGAGTTGGGGATCAGGGGTATTCCCAGTGGTTATAGCTCTGGCAGTTCCAGTAAGTTTCAATTTGCCGGCTTTCCCCACATCAGTGGTGGATTCCAGGTGCGTGAGTTGTTTGGGGAACTGAGCGCGCCGGTGTGGCAATCCGCTTCAGGAAACCGCTCTCTTGCCGCCAGTCTTGCCTATCGTTTGTCGGACTACTCGGTCAGTGGCGCCGCCAGTAGCTGGAAGCTGGGGATGGAGCTTGGACTGAGTGAAAGCCTGCGTCTGAGAGCCTCACGCTCCAGGGATGTGAGAGAAGCGACTTTTCATGAAAGATTCGATAGCCAGGAAGGCGAGACCACTATTATTGATCCATTCCGGGACCATGGCCTGTTTGAGGTATTGGTGTTGTCGGGAGGTAATGCGGCCTTGGCACCGGAGTTGGCCGATACACTCACCGTCGGCTTGGTGTTCAGGCCTTCATGGCTTTCCGGCCTGCATGTCTCCGCCGACTGGTATGAGATTGGCGTGAAGCGCGCCATTGGCCAATTTGGAGCTCAACGCGTTCTCGATCAATGCCATGCCGGCTTGACGCAGTTCTGTGCTTTCGTGGAGCGGGAGGCAGATGGCAGGGTCAACAGCATCAGCAATCGCTTTCAGAATATTGCGGCGGCCCATACCAGGGGCGTCGATCTGGAGGCTGGCTTGAGCATGACGCCAGACTGGTGGAGTGCGCAACAGGAAAGTTTGAGGGTTCGAGTGCTGACCAGTTATTTGCAGGAGCGTTCCGAAACCACCCAGGGACGTGCCCCATTTGACTTCTCAGGTGGTCTCAATTCGCCACGATGGACTGCCCTGGCCTCGGCGGAATACCAGGTTGGCGCCTATGGTTTGCGTGTGCAGCAACGTTATTACCACAGCACCATTCTCAACCTGTTCTGGGTCGAGGGTGTGGACGTGGATCGCAATAGAATAAGCTCTCAGTCAATCACCAATCTGGCCATTTATCGAGAAGGCAGGGCGGCGATGGATGGGTGGCGTTTCACTTTCAATATCAATAATCTTTTTGATCGGGAGCCTCCCGTGGTGCCCTTCAGCAGCCAGAGAGGGGGTAGTCAGGTCGTCAGCAACAACTTTGATGTTTTTGGCAGGCGCTATCAGTTGACTGTGGATTATCAGTATCGCTGATGCTCCAACACAGGTCGGGAACAGAAGGTGGCAGGGAGCTTCCTTTGGTCTGACAGGTGGCCATATTTAAAAAATAATTTATCCTTTTAATAACTTTTTATTCAGTTGGTATAAATTTTTTCTACTCCGTGATAAACAGGCAATAATTTTTCAAAAATAATATTGCTGGAAGTGGGGGGGAATGATCGCTGCCCAGTCTTAATGATCGTGAGTCCCCGAATGCTTGTCATCCGGGGGCGCAAGCGGGTCCATGAGGCAGGGGGGAAGGATGGATGCCAAGGGCGGTATTCTATCTTTCATAAGTCATTGGTTTCCCGATCTATGCAATGAAGACAAGTACTGGCCAGGCACGGCTGTTCCATGCAAGGCAGTCCACCTGGGTGCCCGCGGCGCCTTCCCATCCCCTGCCTCATTGACATTTCCGTAACGTGCGGAAAGACCTTTCTTGTGTCCTCCGATGCGGTGGACGGGTTCTCACCATACCGGTTAAAAACGTTTTCATTGTTGAAAACAGGCATGGGCCTGTGGGTTGGGCCGTGCTTCAGACGTTAATCAAGGGGAACTACAATGAAGAAAAATCACTACGCGGGCTTCAGGAGAAGCGCCGTGGCAGTATCTGTCGCGGCGGCTGTGACCTTAAGTCCTAACCTGTTGGCACAGGAACAACGCCTGGAAGAAATATCCGTTACCGGCAGCCGTATCCGCATGACCGATGGCATGGCCACACCGGTGCCGGTCACCGCTGTCACCACCACTGAACTGCAAGCGTTTGAGCCCGGCGGCACCGTCGCCGAGCAACTTGATGCCCTGCCACAATTCTTCAACACAGGGTCTGCCCAGCGTGGCGGCGGTGTGCTGTTCGGCACCGGCGGCGGCAGCTACCTTAACATGCGTAACCTGGGCGCCCAGCGTACCCTGGTATTGTTCGACGGCTCCCGTGTGGTGCCGGCCGACAAGCGTGGCTCTGTGAACGTCGACACCCTGCCCACAGCCCTGATGCGCAGCATCGACGTGGTGACCGGCGGTGCTTCCGCCGCCTACGGCGCTGACGCCCTGGGCGGTGTCACCAACTTCGTGCTGGACCGGGAATTCGAGGGGCTCAAGATCAATACCGGCACCGGTATTGCCGAGTTCGGTGACGGCCATCGTTGGAACGCGGAAATCGCCGGCGGCAAGAAGTTCGGTGACCGGCTCAATGTGATCGGCTCGGCCCAGGCCATTCGCATCAATCAGATTGCCCGTGATCCCGAGCGGCTCGGGTCCTGGTTCTCGCGCTGGGGCCACGTGACCAATCCCGACTGGGTTTCCTTCGCGGCCACTCCCAATATCCCACAGCGCCTGACCTTGCCATGGGTGACTTCCAGCGAGCACAGCCCCAGTGGCGTGATCTGGGCCAGGAACGGGACCACCAGTCTGAGCCCGATGATTCCCTTCGCGCTCAATGGCATGACTTTCACCGACGATGGCACGGATGTACGTCAGTTCATTCATGGTGATGTCTATGCGGCCCCCAACCGTCCTGGCAGCACCAAGTCCATGTCCGGCGGTCCCGAGGCCCAGACCCACCATAGGGCCTTTGGTGGGGGTGTGACCGGCAATGAAGTGGTGACCCGTTCCGCCTTTACCGCGGTGAAGTATGACTTCAGCGATAACTTCAGCGGCTTTGCCCAGATCATGGTGGGCCGCTCAGAATCCAACAGTGTCAGCTTGCGCGGCGGTTCCGAGTTGCAGGACGGCTGGTTCGCCACCGTCTTCCGCGAGAATGCCTTCCTGCCCGCCAATGTGGCTGCCGCCATGGATCAGGCTGGCATCAGTTCCTTCCAATTGCACAAGCGTGGCGCCTACCTGGGTGAGCCCAGTCCTGGCATTGGCTCTGATAACCGCAGTGTGTTCGGCACCTACTCCTGGAGTGTGGGTTTCGATGCGGTGTTGCCCAATGGCTGGGATCTGAGGGCTTCCTGGCAAAAAGGTCAGTCACACAAGCGCACTGGTATCTATGATGAAATCCGCATCGACCGCCTGTTCCTGGCGATGGACGCGGTGAGGCATCCTCAGACTGGTGCCATCGTCTGTAACGTCCAGCTTTACAATCCCACCCCGGCACAACTGGCGGCTTCCGTGCCCGGCCGTCTGGCCTCGCCCGGTGGCTCTCCCGGCGGCACTGGTTCGGCGCGTACCACTGATCCCTTGCTGTCACCCATCGGTCTTGACAACAGCGTGCGTGACTGTGTGCCCTTCAATGTCATGGGTACACACACTATCAACCAGGCCGCGCTGGACTATGTGATGACGCCGAAAGTGGGTGACAGCTATGTGGACCAGGATTTCGCCGAGATACTGATGACTGGCGAGATGTTCGAGGGCTGGCAGGGTCCGATTTCCTTCGCCGCTGGTCTCACGTGGCGTGACCAGTCCTTCGAGGACCGGGCGCTTCCCACCCATATCGACGTATTGGGGCCACCCCTGAATGCTCCCGCCCTAGGCATTCGTGGCATACCGCCCGGCTTTACGGGGGGCAGCGCCAACCTGCATCAATTCTCCACCGTGCCCCATGTGGCAGGTGGCTATGATGTCTGGGAGTGGTTCGGCGAGGTGAACGTGCCGATTTGGGAGTCAGGTTCCGGTCAGCAGTCTCTTGGTGGTAGCGCCGCCTACCGTTCGTCGCACTATTCCAATATTGGCCGCATCGAGGCTTGGAAACTGGGAATCGACTTCCAGATCTTCGAGGATCTGCGTCTGCGCGCCACCAAGTCCCGCGACGTGCGCGAGGCCACTTTCTCCGAGCGTTTCGACGCCCAGGGAGGTGGCGGCAACGTCAACGATCCGCGCTTCAACAACACCAACTTCCAGATCACCTCGGTATCCGGTGGTAACGAGGGCCTGTTGCCGGAAAGGGCCAGTACCAATGTGGTGGGCCTGGTGTACCAGCCATCCTGGCTGGATGGCTGGCGCATGTCGGTGGATTGGTATGACGTGAAGATCGGTGATGCGGTGGGTACCCTGGGCTTGCAGCGTATCGTCGACGAG
>JBJHAY010000298.1:0-4357 GCA_050485205.1 Gammaproteobacteria bacterium | reverse complement strand
GTGGAGTACAGGATCAGGGCACTGGGTTCGGCGATCAGCATGCCGGAGGGGTTGCCTTGGCGGTCACGATAAATCACGCCCCCTGGCGGATTGGGTGAGTGCTTGCCGAAGCCGACGGCACGCAGTGCTGCCCGATTCAACAAGGCACGGTCATACAGGTGCAGAATAAAAACGGGGGTATCGGGTGCGACGGTGTTGATCTCATCAAGCGTCGGCATGCGCCGCTCGGCAAACTGGAACTCGCTCCAGCCTCCCACCACTCTTACCCATTGCGGCGCCGGGGTGCGATCGGCCTGCACCTTGAGCATGCGCAGGGCATCAGCCAGCGAAGGCACACCCTCCCAACGCAGTTCCAGATTGTAATGCAGGCCGCCGCGAATCACATGTGTATGGGAATCATTGAGGCCGGGAATGACGGTGTGTTGCCGGAGATCGATAACGTGGGTGTGGGTTTCACGAAGCGCCATGACATCCTCATTATTACCCACAGCCTCGAATACTCCCGCCTTGATTGAGACTGCATTTGCATGGGGCGTGGCCGAATCCAGGGTAGTAAACTTACCGTTAATCAAAATGGTACGTTGCATGACCAACCTCCGTTGGCCAGAGCCTGTCGGATTCTAAAGAGATGGGTCGACTCCGGTGTCTCGGCATTGCCGCGTGGCAGCTTGCGCCCGGTCTCCAGTTCCCCGAGCAGTTCCAATTCAACCCACTCCGTGTCGCTCGCCCTCATGTCGCTGATCGTGTCCCCGGCCTGGATCAGCCGCAACGAATGGCTTTGATAGAAGGAGCGGACGTAAAGCTTTGCCATAGGAAATTCCGAACGGCACAGTTCGACGCGGTACCCGAGCAATCCCTGGCTGGCAACTTGCACATACCTTCCAAACCCCAAAAAGACACAGGCCTTCCGCTTCGTAGACCCCATCGGACGCCAGCCGCCGCATCTTCCCCTGCAACAGCAACCGTAGCAGCTGCTCGCAAGACCTCGGCTGACCAAGGCCGAATACGGAAACGTCGGCCATCAAGCCACCTTATTTATACAATATATCGAAGATGCAGCTCTCAGTTCTGTAGCTTCGATGGACTACTCAGGCTCGCCAGAATATTGACGTTGTCATGAGAGATGCGGTAGTACTGTTTATCGGCACTCTGTGTCGCAAAAATCGGAACGCCGAATCAATGCGCTCAACAAAGATGAAGTTTTTGAACAGCCTGTTAACCCAGCTGGCGCGAAGGCGTGGCTACAATATCAAAGCTCTCCCACGCCTCCACTTCAGCCACCTTGATCACCACGGACTCCACCTCCGCCAGCGGCGGCCCCTGCCACAACCAGTCTTCCAGGGCCCGTAAACTCTCCCTGTTGCCACAGGCCACCGCCTCCACGCGGCCATCGGCCAGGTTGCGCACCCAGCCCCGCAAGCCAAGCCGCAGGGCCTGTTCACGGCAATTACCGCGGTACCACACCCCTTGCACCCGCCCCTCGATCAGGTAATGGCGGGCAATCTCCTGTTCAGGCCGTTGCTCTGTCATTGGATGGTTCCCATCGCCTTGGAAAAGCCCTATTGTAAGCGGCATGCCCTTGGATCTACCCAGGCATGGCGAATTTTTCCTTGCATCAAGGGCTGGCGCCTGATATAAGCATTTCGGCGTTTTCTCCGATTTGTTAAAAAGGAGCCTTGCTATGTCCATTTCCCTCGCCATCAGCGCCTGGCATGTCTGGCTCATCATCGGCATGGGCCTGATCATTGCCGAAGTGATCGGCACGGAATTCATCCTGCTGGCCTTGGGTGTGGCGGCGCTGGTCACCGCCTTCGTCACCGCCGACATGGACTTGAGCCTGAACGGTCAACTCATCACCTATGCCATTGCCTCGGCCCTGTTCGTGCCGGCCTTCTTCCGCTTCTACCGCCTGCGCTTCAAGGCTACCGGCGCCAGCGTGGTGATTGGCGAGGGGGCCTACCGGGACATGGAATTCACCACCGAGCAATATGGCGGCCGCGTGGGCCTGCGCATTCAGGGAGATTTTTACCCGGCCAAGGGCACTGAAGGCGATCCTCTCCGCCCCGGAGAACTGGTGCGGGTGCTGGAAATGAGCGGCGTCACCGCCGTCGTCGAGCGCATCTGACAACAACCAAGGCAGTACGACACAACAACACAACGACAAAAGGAAGAAGACCATGGAATTGAGCATCGGAACCCTTATCCTGCTGATCCTTGCCGCCCTGGTGGTGACGGTGATCATACGCGGCCTGAAAATCATCCAGCAGGCGGAAACCATGGTGGTGGAAAGGCTGGGGGAATACCATCGCACCCTGACACCAGGTATCGGTTTCATCGTGCCCTTCATCGACCAGCCGCGGGCTATTTCCCGGCGCCAGTTTCTAGGCGAAACCGCCATCGTCAGCCTCACCACCACCATCGACATGCGAGAAATGCTGCTGGATTTCCCGGCCCAGGCGGCAGTCACCAAGGACAATGTCACGGTCACCGTCAACGGCGCGCTCTATTACCAAATCATCGATCCAAAACAGGCGGTCTACGCGGTGGACAACCTGGTGCAGGCCATCGAGGTACTGGCCAAGACCTCCCTGCGTAACGAAATCGGCAAGATGGATCTGGACAAATTGTTCGAGTCCCGCGATGAGATCAATTCCGCCCTGGAAAGCATTCTCGATGCCGCCGGCAACAAGTGGGGCGTGAAGGTCACCCGTGTGGAAATCCAGGACATCGCCTTCCCCCGCGAGGTGGAGGACGCCATGCGTCAGCAAATGGTGGCGGAACGGGAAAAACGCGCGCAAATCCTGCGCGCCGAGGGCCATAAGGAGTCCGCCATCCGCGAGGCTGAGGGTGAGAAAACCGCCCAGATCGAACGCGCCGAGGGCGAGAAGCAATCCGCCATGCTGCGCGCCGAAGGTCAGCGCCAGGCCATCGAAACCATCCTCGAGGTGGGCAGCGGCAAGCTGCAACCCAAGGACGTGGTGTCCTACCTGGTGGCGCTGCAATACATGGAAACCCTGCCCAATATCGCCAAGAACGGTGAACGCGTGTTCCTGCCCTATGAAGCCTCCGCCCTGCTGGCCTCGGTGAATTCTGTGGGGGAACTGCTGGGCAATCCCGGCAAGCAGGCACTGGCAAAACCGGTTGGTTAGCCCGGATGCTGTGCCAGCATTCGTTCGTCAGGGGATTCCAGACCGGGTTGATGGCCGGCACCAACGACACAAACCTGCCGAGAATACCGCAGGTTTCCCTTTCCCACCCAGGCAGTCAACGGGATGGAACTGAACAGCGATGAAATCCGGCAACTCTACGCAGTAGCCGCTGCCGGAGAACTGCCGGCCCGCAACGGCCTGCTGATCCGCGCCGCCCTCTACTGGGGCTTCACCGCCACGGAGTTGTCGTTGCTGCAACTGGACCATGTGATGATCAGCACTGGCGAATGGCGGCAGCACTTCCTGCTCCCCGCCAGCTTTGCCTTCAATGGGCTGACGCGCGGCGCCTGGATCAGGGAGGCCGCTTTCATCCACAGCCTGGATAGCTGGTTGCGGGAACGCAGGGATCGGCATTGGGGATGCACGGGCCAGCCCGACTACCGAGGCTTCGAGAGTACCAGCCCCCTGTTGCTCAACAACCAGGGCAAGCCCTATGCCATGACCCCTCGTTCTCCGGGCTCCCAGGATATCCTTCCCTCCGGCATGCACCGGCAGCTGCGGGAACTGCTGGATCAGGCAGGGCTGCAACATCACAGTCCCCAGGTTTTCCGTGATACCTACATCGTGCGACTCTGGCAGCGTGGGCTGAGCCGCCAGCAGATCACCCGACTCACCGGAATCCAGAAGACCGAAACCATCACCCGCAAAATCCGCCATCTGCTGCCGGAACCTGAAGAGGTCTTCAACGACTTCCTGCCATGAGCCTGTCTGATGGCTGTGCCATTATCCCCCGGTGATTGCTCTATCCACGGTTTCCCTGCAAGGGCGAGCCCTGCCCTGCACTAGATCGGATCGCCAGGGGGCATCTGCAAGGCCGGCCCCGGCACCGTTCCCTGCGGGCGTTGCTGCCAGCGGCGGATATCAGCGGCAACTGCCGTCTGATGCGCGCTTGGGTTGCGCTGGCGTTCCAGTCTTGCCGCCAACTTGCCAAGTCGATCAGACAATACAGCCCTGACCTGGGGGGAATTCTCTTCATTGCCCGCCTGTACCATCAACTCATCCGCGGTGACGCGCTGGACCACATTGGACAGTTGTTGTCGATAGGCATCCCCCATGGCACTGACACTCCAACTGACGTCGAGCAAGCGGTCGATCACTTCTTCCAGATCAGGATAATCTCCCATGCTGCCATAGGCCACCAGCCGCGC
>JBJHAY010000297.1:0-4418 GCA_050485205.1 Gammaproteobacteria bacterium | reverse complement strand
GGTCTGCGCTGTAATATAGCTTGCTTCATCGGAAGCGAAAAAGGCACAGGCTGCCGCCACCTCCTCGGGCTGGCCTATCCTGGGTATAGGGTAAGAGGCGAGAATATCCTCTGGCGGCATACCGAAAAGATCACTGTCTATTGCCCGCTGGGACATGGGTGTCAGAATAAAGCCAGGAGACACAGCATTTACGGTTATGCCATTTGAACCGAGCTCAACAGCGAGTGACCGTGTCATGCTGGCAACTGCCCCCTTGGTGGCGGTGTAGTGCACCATATTAGCCGCTCCAATCTGTGCCCCCAGGGCCGTGATATTGACGATTCTACCCCACTTGGCTGTAAGCATATCCGGCAATACCGCGCGGATCATGTGGTACACACCATTTAGATTCACTGCGATCTGCCGGTTCCACTCCGCCTCTTCAATGTCCATGAATGGCGTAAAATTCTCAATACCGGCATTGTTCACAAGGATGGAAATGGGTCCAGCTTGCTGGCGCACAATGTCAACGGCGTTTGAGACTTGTGCGCCGTCCGCGACGTCAGCGACTACAGAGAAAGCTTCTCCTCCCGATGTTCGGATTTCCTCAACCACGGCACCGACATTATCCTCCCGACGGCCGAGAACTGCCACGGACCTCCCTTGCTGTGCAAGACGAAGGCAGGTGGCTCTACCGATACCGGCTCCTCCCCCAGTTACAAGAGCTATTCTCCGGTGTCCGGATAAGTGGTTACTCATGCAAATATTTCCCATATCTTTATTGTTGGGCCACGCCCAATGTGACCGTTCAGCAAGCTCTGATGTAATCGCACGCACATCCTTGCAATGATTCGACAGTCCCTAGGTTGGTGCGAGCCGCTGAACATGCGGTAAGTCACTCTGAGAAAAGATTTCAAAATTACCGCAACAAGTCTCTCAAGAAGCAATTTCGGAAGGTAGGCCGGTGGACGATTATCGACTTTAGCAATGGCTCGCACTAGACCAGCAAGCAGGGCATGGACGAGGTCATTGAACCGGGCATGTACTCCGCCACCAAGGGCAGCCAACGCCACCTCGGGACGAAGTCGCGCATCGTATTGAGCAGCAAGATTATGCTGATTGACAGTGCAGTGGCGATACCGGTAAATACGCATGAATGGGTGGTTGTCGAAGACTTGCTGCTTGCCGACGGGGAGCGAGTACGATATGACTCGATCCAAACCCGAACGGTTTAGAGCCTTGCAGGCATGTCGGGTCTGAGGGGCACCAAAAGAATCGGATTGGTCGCTCGCAACCACCGATTCCGGCCAACAATAGTGTGAAAATGACCTTGCTCGAATTGGCATGTCCATTTTCACGAGAATTGGTGTGACAAATAGATCATTGTTCAGAGATTCCTTGATTGAATACGCGAGCAATCCCGTTCGTCATGTTGTGAGCAAAAACTGAAGAAGTCAACCAAAATTTTATCAATCAAGATCGACTGGCGTTGAACAGTGCTTGGGAACCGGTTAGATTGACGATCTTTTTTCCCCAAGACTCAGGAGATGAAAAATACAATGCAGACCAATACCGATCGGAGAGCCTACTACGATGACGCACCCCTTGTGCTTGTTGTTGGTTGCGGTGACATGGGCATGGGCTGCGCCAGGGCGCTTGGGCGTCGACAACCGCTGATGCTTGTCGATATTGATGAGGTCCGGCTGGATCAGTGTGTCTCAGTGTTGAGTGCGGAAGGCTATCACGTCACCGGGTGGCAATGCGACATCACGGACAGCGCGGCGGTAAACAGTCTGGGCGAGATGTTATCGAAGGGACCGGGTATACGGATTCTGGCTCATGTGGCTGCAGTAGCAGGGACTACCATAGGCTGGCGCAAGATCATGGACGTGGACCTAATCGGCGCTCACAGGGTTGCCGCCGCCGTCGGACCCAGTATAGTGCGGGGCGGCGTGGCCATCTTGATTTCCTCCACCGGAAGCTACCAATGTCCGGCCAGTTCCGATATAGATCAGTTGTTGGACGATCCCTTCCAGGACCAATTTCAGGAAAAAATAGTCGAAGTTTGCGGCGGTGAGCCGGATTTTCTCGAAGCCTATTTCCTTGCCAAGCAGGGAGTGAACCGCTTGGCTCGTAAATTGGCATTGGAATGGGGGCCGCGGGAAGTCCGCGCGGTTTCGGTGTCTCCGGGTTTGATCAATACCACCATGGGACGAACCAGTGGCGGTGAGCTTCCTGTCTATGATGAAAACAAAAAGGATAAACAGGGCTCCAGACAGGAGAAAGCCGCCCGTGAAGTCCCTCTGGGGCGACAGGGGACAGTACTGGAAATAACCTCCGTCGTCGAGTTTCTGGCGTCCGACGGTGCCAGCTTTATAAACGGCATCGATATACCCGTGGACGGAGGGTCCACGGCTTTGCGGCGGGATCGCGGGCTGATTGAGAGATGATTGGCAATCGCTCGCCTCCACTTTCACAATTTTCATCGTCAGATATACAACCCAGATGACCAAGGAAAAACTGTCACCCTACTGGCCAAGTAGTCGGTAAAAACAACATTGGTACTGAAAAAGGGCAGTATGCGTGTCGATCCCAGAAAAGCCATCTCTCAACAACAGATTCTGGGCGCCGCCCAGGAATTGATGCTGGAGGAGGGGTAAGCGGCTGTTTCAACAAGGCGAGTGGCAAGGGAAGCCGGGCTCAAGGCGCCACTCGTGCGTTACCACTTTTCCACTACCGACGATCTGTTCCTGACTGAGTTCCGTAGGGCGTCGTCCGAAAAGCTGGATAAATTGGACCAGGCGGGGGGTGAGGACAGGCTCTGTGCTCCATTTGTTGCACTCTTATCAAAGGAACCTCTTCACAATGATGGCTATTTCACGCCAATCCTCGCGTAAATGAATACACCAGTGCGAGCAAAGCTATTTCCATGCAATGTTTGACGTGAATTCGTCGATTTGATTGGTGTATCCGGTCCGGTTAGCGTATTTCAGGCGTGGCCCATCTGCTCGCTTCTGCCTCGCGACTCGCCGAGTCCAGCACCTTCGTCGATGGGGCCACTACACTGTGAATCAGCTTGGTCTTGCTGTCCGCTCACTGATGTGAGATTCCTGAAAGCGTATAGCCCTATATATACGCCAATATATTAGCGATACCTGGCTTGGGAGGACTTAGCCCACGGTTCCCAAGCGGACCTTCACCCATTCCAGCAGCTCCGTGCGTCGTATCTTGGCACTGCCCGTCTTGGGTAATTCGTCTTCGCTGATAAAAAGTATTCGGCGCGGTACCTTGTACGCCGCGAGGGACTGCCTGGCCCAGGCGCGAACCTCCTCTTCGTTGAGTCTGTGGCCTTGCTGGAGGATGACACAGCTCACCACCAGTTCCCCAAGGGTATCGTGAGGCACGCCCACGGTACAGCAATCCTGGATGGCGGGGTGGCTGGCGATGGCCTCGTCGATTTCAGTGGGGGAGACATTGGCGCCGCCAGTCTTGATGATGTCGCTGAGGCGTCCCTTCCAGTACAGATGGCCGTCCTCCCCGAAATAGCCGGCATCGCCGGTGTGGATGAAGCCTTCCCCGTCGAAAGTGTCTTCCATTGGCACCTTCAGGTAGCCCATCATGGTGGTGGGACCTTTAACCAGTATCTCGCCGGTTTCACCCAGCGGCAGGATGCGTCCGCTTTGTGGATCGACGATGCGCAGGGTATTGCCCGGCAGGGGCGGGCCAAAGCTGCCGTCCTTGAAATCCGGACCAAAGGTCGCCGAGGTGAGGGTAAAGGTTTCCGTCATGCCGTGGGCCTGATATCCCTGCCAGTCGGTGTGTACCGTGGGATGGTCACGGAACACGGAATTGAAGCTGACGCAGCGCAGCGCGGAAAAATCCGCCGAGTGCCAGCCAGCGCAGGCTTGCAAACGCGCTTCCTGGTGGGGCCAGGCCACGAGGCAGGTGACCTTTTCGCGCTGGAGTATGTCCAGGGCAGCTTCCGGCTCGAAAGTGCGTTGCAGCACCAGGCAGCCGCCCCGACTCAGGGTGCCAATGGCTTGGGCAAAATTGCCGGAAAAGAAGAAACCGTTGGCGGGCAGGGCGCGGCTGCGGCTATCCACCTCGAAAATGCGACCAAAGCGCCAGCACTGCAGTGCAGCGGCCCTGTGACTCTGGAGGATCCCCTTGGGCAGGGCCGTGGAGCCGGATGAATAGAAAATCACTCCCTGGTCCACCGGGCTGATGGTGCCGATTGCGGCGTCCAGAACCGTATCGGGGAAGTCGTCGCCAGCGGCGAGGAACGTCTCCCATCCCTCCAGTCCCTGGTGTGCTTGTTCATTGTCCAGGCACACGACACGCCGCAGGAAGGGGAATTCCGCCGTCACCAGCTCGCCCGGAGCAGAGTCGGCCAGAGCCGGGCACAGCGCGAAGATGTCCGCCACAAAGTCTTGTGAGGC
>JBJHAY010000296.1:0-4481 GCA_050485205.1 Gammaproteobacteria bacterium | reverse complement strand
CTTTATCACAACTTGCTTCGTCACTGCCGCTATGCCCGCGACACCAGTTTCTGAGTGCCGGTCTGGCAAGGTAGTTGACAATGGAGAATATCGACGGGAGCAGATAAAGTCCAGCGCGCCCGCCAGTTGCGGCGGTGCGCTTGGGTGTGACTTGCTGGTGAAGGGCAGGCTCCTACAATTATTCGACGTCGGCCAGGCCCTGGGTGATTTCGATGTAGGTGCCCACCGGATCGGTGATGAAGGCAATGGTGAGGCCGATCTCATCTATGCGCTCTGGACCCCGGTTGAAGGGAATCCCCATGCTTTCCATCTTGGCCGCGAAGGCATTCATATCCTTTACCTCGAAGCCGATGTGGTCGATGGCGGTGCCCTGGGTGGGCTTGGGAGTGGCGCCACGAGCACTGATCATGTCGATGCGACCGCCCGGTACCAGGGCCGATGGCATGCCGTTGCGCTCTCCCACTTCGGCGCCGAACACCCGGACATACCAATCGCGCAGGGCTTCCATGTCATTGGTGGCCAGGTGCAGATGGTGGAACACGATGGGCTCGGCTTGGTCGGCGTCCACCAGGAACTCCACCCGCACGCCGTCGGGCAGGTCAGCCAGGATCTGGCCATTGGCCTCGTTGTCGATGACAAAGGTGGCGCCCACGGCTTCCAGGCGGCCTTTGTAGTCGGCGTAATCCTGAACCGAGAAGGCGATGTGGTTGGCACTGGTGTCTCCAGAGGGGGCACTGGGCTCGCGTTGTGTGAGCAGCAGATACATGCCGGGGAAGCTCAGCAGTTGCAGGCGGCCCGAGGTTTTCGGCTCGGCACCGAAGGAGAGCCAGATTTCCCGGTGCTTTTCGATGTCGGGGACACTGAGGTGGGTGTGACCCGTGCTGACGCCCTCGTCGTTGGGGGGTGGTAACTGGGCAGTGCTGACCGTGGCGTATTGCAGCAACAGCACGGCGATGCCGAGAATGGAAGCGGAGAGATAGCCGAGGCGCTTGCGGATGGACATGAGGTTCCCCCTGGTTTCAGTTATTGTCATTGTATCCATGTAGGAGCGAGCCCTGCTCGCGACAGGTTTTCCATCCCCTGCCTGTTGAATCCGGAGAGATTTCGTCGCCTGCGGGGCAGGATTCCACAAGGTTTATTCCAGACCCAGCTGTTGCTTCAACTCACGACGCCGGGCATGCAGCACCGGCTCGGTGTAGCCATTGGGCTGTTCCACACCCTTGAAAACCAGGTCGCAGGCAGCCTTGAAGGCGATGCCATCAAAGTCCGGGGCCATCTTACGGTAGTGGGGGTCGCCGGCATTCTGCTGGTCCACCACTTCCGCCATGCGCTTCATTGTATCCATCACTTGTTGCTCGGTACAGACGCCGTGATAGAGCCAGTTGGCGATGTGCTGACTGGAAATCCTCAATGTGGCGCGGTCTTCCATCAGGCCCACATGGTTGATGTCAGGCACCTTGGAGCAGCCGATGCCCTGGTCGATCCAGCGCACCACATAGCCCAGGATGCCCTGGGCGTTGTTGTCCAATTCCGCCTGCACCTGCTCTGGTGTCAGGCTGCCGGGGTTCATCAGGGGAATGGTCAGGATGTCATCCAGCTTGGCATTTTCGCGCGAGGACAGTTCGCTCTGGGTACGCGCCACGTTGATTTGATGGTAGTGGATGGCGTGCAGGGTGGCAGCGGTGGGCGATGGCACCCAGGCGCAATTGGCGCCGACGTTGGGATGGGTAACCTTCTGCGCCATCATGTCGGCCATCAGATCGGGTTTGGCCCACATGCCCTTGCCGATCTGGGCCTTGCCGGTGAAGCCGGTCTCGATGCCGATGTCCATGTTGGAGTTTTCGTAGGCGTTGATCCAGGGCTGGCCCTTGACGGCTTCCTTGGGCAGGAAGGGACCGGCGGCCATGCTGGTGTGGATCTCGTCACCGGTACGGTCGAGAAAGCCAGTATTGATGAAGAAGATACGGTCCTTCACGGCGCGGATGCATTCCTTGAGGTTGGCGCTGGTGCGGCGTTCCTCGTCCATCACGCCCACCTTGATGGTGTTGCGGGCCAGGCCCAGGGCGTCCTCCACCGCGCTCAGCAGGTCGTTGGCGAAGGCGACTTCCTCGGGGCCATGCATCTTCGGCTTGACCACGTAGATGTTGCCGTTGCGGCTATTGCGGTAACGGCCGTTGCCCTTGAGATCGTGCATGGCGCAGAGGGTGGTCACCATGGCATCGAGAATGCCCTCGTGAATTTCGTTGCCCTGGCCGTCCAGCACCGCGTCAGTGGTCATCAGGTGGCCCACATTGCGCACCAGCAGCAGGCTGCGTCCCTGCATGATCACGGTTTCGCCGCTGGTGCCGTGATAGGCGCGGTCCTCATTGAGACGACGAGTGATGCGCTTGCCGTTTTTTTCGAAGCTGTCTTCCAGGTCTCCCTTCATCAGTCCCAGCCAATTGCGGTAGACCACCACCTTGTCCTGGGCATCCACGGCGGCCACCGAGTCCTCACAGTCCTGGATGGTAGTCATGGCGGATTCCATGTAGACATCCTTGATGTTGGCATGGTGTTGCCTGCCCACTGGGTGTTCGGGGTCGATCTGCAGTTCCAGGTGCAGTCCGTGGTTGACGAACAGCAGGGCGCTGGGCTGCTCCGCCTCGCCGCGGAAGCCGATCAGTTTGCCGGGGTTGGAAAGGCCGGTGGTGGTGTGGTCTTCCATGGCTACTTCCAGCACGAAGTGGCCATTGCTGTTGAACAGACGGTATTCCCTGACCTGGGAATGGCGGCCGCGCTTGAGAGGGATGGCCTGATCGAGAAATTCATCGGCGTAATCAATGACCCGCTGGCCTCGCGCTGGATTGTAGCCGGCGGTCTTGGCGGCGCCGTCATCCTCCGGGATCACGTCGGTGCCGTAGAGGGCATCGAACAGACTGCCCCAGCGCGCATTGGCGGCATTGAGGGCGTAGCGGGGGTTCATCACCGGCACTACCAGTTGCGGGCCGGCGACACTGGATATCTCGTAGTCGGTGTTGCGGGTGCCGATCTTGAAGTCGGGACCATTGGGGACCAGGTAGCCAATGTCGGTGAGGAATTGCTTGTAGGTACCCAGATCACTCCGGTATTGCTCCACCGAGTGGTTGCGGTGCCATTCATCAATGGCGGCCTGGAGCCGATCACGCTTTTCCAGCAGGGCCCGGTTACGGGGGGTCATGGTTTCCACGATGGTGGCCAGGGCAGCCCAGAACTGCTTGGGGCTGATGCCCGTGCCAGGCGCGGCTTCCTGCTCGATGAAATCATAGAGAACCTGGGAAATCTGGAGATTGCTGACGCATACCGTGTGTAACATTTGGAGTCACTGCCCTGCTTGCAAAAAGACAAGGGATTGTAGTGGCAAACCCGGCAAAACGAAACCCTGCGCGCGTGGTCCGGATCACGGGGCAGGCAGCGACAGCCCGCGCGGATACTGGCCTGAAGGCCTCTTGGTTGTGCCGAAATTATTGCTATTTCGAAAAAAACTTCGGGTATACTTGGCGGTCTCCCAATTAAAGACCATCCCCCAAAACAAGATCCAGGGACACCAGTAGGAGGACCTATGAGCATATTGAGAGTCGTTGCGCTGGGCTTGTTGCTCTGCAACAGCCTGGCTTTGGCCCAGGCACCCAGGAAGTCGCCGGAAGGCTATATCACCGGCACCGTTACCAGTACCAATGGCCCCGAAGCGGGCGTTTGGGTCATTGCCGAAACCAACGAACTGAACACCGACTTCGTCAAGATTGTGGTGACCGATGACCAGGGTCGCTATACCTTGCCGGAACTGCCCGAAGTGACCTACAAGGTCTGGGTGCGCGGCTATGGCCTGGCGGATTCCGAGCCGGTCAAGGGCCGCCCCGGTGACCGCGATCTCAATCTGACCGCCGTGGTGGCGGCCGATGCCCAGGAGGCCGCCAAGGTATATCCCCCCGATTACTGGTTCTCCCTGATGGAGATTCCCAGTGCCGACAACTTCCCCGGCACCGGTCCCACTGGCAACGGGTTTTCCCCCAACATCGAGAGCCAGCGTCGCTTCCTGCATGAGTTCAAGAGCGACTGTCACTTCTGCCACCAGTTAGGCAACGAAGTCACCCGCACCCTGACCCACATGGATCATCTGGGCTTCGACTCCCACGAGGAAGCCTGGAATTACCGCACTCAATTGGGTGTGCGTGGCGGCTCCATGTATGCCGCCTTCCTGCAGTTCGGCCGCGAAGGCATGGCCCGTACCATGGCCAACTGGACCCGCCGCGTCGAAGCCGGCGACGTGCCTCCACAGCCCCCCCGTCCCCAGGGCGTGGAACGCAATGTGGTGGTGACCCTGCGCGATATCGGCGGTGACCACGACTTCATGCACGATGAGATCGCCACCGACAAGAACAACCCCACCGTCAATGCCTATGGCCCGGTCTATGCTGTTTCCTCTGGTCATGGCACCCTGATCTGGGTGGATCCCATCACCAACG
>JBJHAY010000295.1:0-4498 GCA_050485205.1 Gammaproteobacteria bacterium | reverse complement strand
TCTCCGCACCGAATATTAATTCCATGAGAGTGACGCTGCTGATGCAAAGCTGGGTGTGGTGAAGGTTGAAGCTTGCCTGTACTTCCGCAGGCTTGTGCCTGATAGTGTAAATGCAGATATCCGTGTCCAGCATGTACTTCAGCATCAGAGTCCCTCGCGCTCCTGGGCAACAGGCTGGTCCCGTGCTGGCAGGAAATCCGGGCTGGCATCTTCACCTTCGAACCAACTGTCCCACGATTCTCCTGAGGGCGTAATGATACGAGTTCGGCCTATGGCCACTATATCGACCAGCGTTACGTCTTCGGGCAGGGCCACTTCCTTGGGCAGGCGCACGGCCTGGCTGCGGTTGCTTTTGAATACAGTCGTCTGCTTCATAACGTGCTCCTCCTGGCGGTGTTCATGCTCTGTAGCATAGTCAGAAATATGGATATGTCAATGGGATATACGTTGCTGCAGGCACGGTGTAGTTTCGGAAATCCGGAATTCGCCAGTTTTTGGCAGAACGCCTGCATTCTGTTCAAGGCACTGTCCGCTGGCGCTCAGGTATGAGTGAATTCCGCCAGGGGGCAAATGGCACCAAAGCGCCGGGCTTTGCGGAAGTAGCGCAGGTCGGCAGTCACCAGCGTGGTTGCGGGAGTGCCGAGGGCGACCGCGTGGTAGAGGGTGTCGAAAAGATGGTGGTTCAGTTTGACGGCCACGCTGGCATCAACAACCACTCGCATCATGGCCTGCCACGCTTCCTTGCCTTGCTGATCTCGGCATCGCTTGCGGTTCGTTTGCCCGCTGCACCTGTTGTCGCAGAAGCCCGCAGGGCCAGCAATTGGTCGATGGCTTTGATTCTGCGCTTGCGCAACTCCTCCTGCTCCACGGCCTGCTCCATCAGGCGGGACAGGATGGCGCTCTTGTTACGGCCCTTGAAGGCGCGGCTGAGGCGGGCGCTGATTTCGTCCGGAACACTGAAGTTGACGGTGGCCATGGTGGCTCCTATGTTGAAATTATCAAAAAAAAAATAGTCCTGGTTCCAGGGCCTGTCAAGGCGGGCAGGGGGAATATAAACGTGTATTCCATTGGCGTCGAGTCTGAAATATTGGCTCATTGGGTGATCTTTTCCTTCCTTGCTCACACCCTGGAAGCAAGGAAGGAGCCCGTGACGACGGCGGACAGAAGCTGAATCATATGCCTTGCATATGCTTGGCTCGCTTTGCTATAGTGCGTAAGTGTTGCATATGCTGGAGGTAAGAAGATGCGTACCGTGTCCATTTTCAAAAACGGCAAGAATCAGGCCGTCCGTTTGCCCGCTGATATGGCCTATGAAGGAGTTGGGGAACTGGAGATTTCTCGTGAAGGGGATGTGATCACCCTGCGGCCTGTTCGGCCGTCCTGGTCGTCCCTTTCTGAGCTACCGAAGGCTGATGCCGAGTTCCTTCAAGAGCGCCCTGTGGTCGTTGGTAATGAAGGCAGGTTCAATCTGTGACCACCTACATGCTCGATACCTGTATTTGCTCCTTCATCATGCGAGAACACCCCGACTCGGTGATCCAGCGATTAACTGCCGAGGTTGAGCAGGGCAACCGGATAGTCATTTCTGCCATCACCTATGCCGAAATGCGTTATGGCCAGATCGGAAAAAAAGCCTCGACCAAGCACAAGATGTTGGTTGATGAATTCGTGAAGAGGCTTGATGCAGTACTGCCTTGGGATCAGTCAGCAGTAGACGCAACAGTGGAGGCAATGCGGGAGCTGAGCAAAGCAGGCACGCCTATTGGCCCTAACGACACAGCCATAGCAGGGCACGCAATTGCCACTGCGTGTACGTTGGTAACCAACAACGTGCGTGAATTTGGCCGTGTTCCCGGTTTGGTTTACGAAGATTGGGCCTAAGAAGAAAAGAAAGAGTTGCCATTCGGCAAAATATGTAGACACCCCCGGGCAGTAGACGTGCCAGCCATCAGCTACACATGGCTGTTGGTGCCGATCTGTCTCGGTGCCGCCCTGGTTGCACTCACGATTGCCTGGGGTACCGTCGTCGGCAATACCTGGCGGGTGGCAAGTGCGAAGCCTGTTACTGCGCTGCGGTATGAGTGAATCGCGTTCTCGGGAAGGGAGGCGGCAAATTTCTCAAGCCTGACTATACTGGCCCGTAAAGATGAACAGCCACCCGTGGCCTCGGCGAAACACTATTGACTTTCGTACATAAATGTACGAATCTCAGTCCCCTGACAGGATGTCACCCCATGAAGGGATTCGAATTCCAGAAACGTGTGCAGCGTTTGGGTCAACTTGCCGGCAAGCAGGTGCGCTTCGTTGCGCATGGCAAGGGAAGTCATGGTCGGCTCTACTACGGCGAGCGCTTCACGACACTCAAAGACAGGAAGCAGGAAATCGGCAAAGGCTTGCTGCACGCCATGTGCGCGCAGTTGGGCATCAGCCTGGAAGAACTGTTCAGGGCAGGGCAATGAGATACGCTTATCCGGTCAAACTGGCGCGTGATGAAGACGGGCACTACCTCGCTACCGCGCGGGATGTGCCAGAGGCCCTGACTGGCGCTGCTTCGCGCGGTGCCTGCCTGCAGGCCATGAGTGAGGCGCTGGGGGCGGCGCTTGCAGGGTATTCGCTGGCGGGCTCTCCGTGCCCTGTGCCATCCCGTCCAGGACCCGGCGAATACATTGTGCCCGTTGCCCCGCTGGTGGCGGCCAAACTTGTGTTGCGTTCGGCGATGCAGATGCAGGGCGTCAGCAACGTGGCCCTGGCGGAACGCCTGGGTGTATCCGAGGGCCTGGTCCGGCGGCTGGTCAATCCGGACCATGCCTCGCGTTTGGATGGCGTGCTGCAGGCCCTGGCTGTGCTGGGGCACAGCTTGATCATCGAGGACCAACTGCAGGTGCCGCCTGATGGTGGCGGCCATCCAGAAGCAAAGCGTCTGGCAAGACGCTGAGCGCTTTTCTTGACAAAGCAGGTTCCAGATAATCCCGCTGGGGCAACTGGTAGACACTTACCGTTGCTGGCAAGCGAGGCTGCAGGTGTACGCATGCGCACACCACTTGTCTGATGGTGGACAGTTTAATAGGACACAGCCGCCCCATCTTCCCGCAACTTATTGATTAATAAAGGCTAGACTTGGCGGCGCGATTATTGCTAGAACAGAGATATGCAAGACAGCTCAACCCAGGAGTGAGTTCGCAATGTTCAGGAACTATCTCGTCACCGCCCTCAACAACCTGCTGAAGCATCGCCTCTTCACGCTGATCAATTTGTTGGTCTCGCCATCGGTCTGGCTTGCACGCTGGCTGAAGCGATTGGTGTTCTCAGAAGAATTTGACGCCGACACCTGTTTTTGCAACACGGAGCTTTCTTATGTTTAGACATTACTTGCGTATGACGGTCGTCGGCAATAACTGGCGGGCGGCAAGCATGAAGCCGGTTTATGCACTGCGGTATGAGTAATGCTGTCAAAGGGATCAGATACCGCCTTGATCACTTACTTCTGGTGCCCGGAACTGCCAGGGGTTGATGAGTGTAATTGGCAGTCCAGAAAAATCTTTCGTGTTACGGGTGGCAAGGGGTGAGTCCAGTGCGGCGGCAATGCCGGCAATCATCATGTCGGAGGGCTGTGAGGGCTGGCCCGCGGCCTGCGGGATAGCGCGCAGGCGGGCAGCTTCGTGGGCGGCAACCTCGTCGAAGGGCAGAACTGGCAAGGATTGCATAAGCGTTTCAAACTTGGCGTACAGTTCCTGTTGGCGTTGACCTGCGGGTAGTCTCTGCAAGCCAAATTGCAGTTCTGTCAACGTCACTGCGGTAGTGCTCAGAGCCTGGTTTCCGAGGCTGACCAACCAATTCCTGACCTGGGGATCTGGGAAGGGCTTCATCAGTTCCGAAATGACATTGGTATCCAGAATGATCATCTGGTGCCTGTATCCTCACCACCGAATTCTGCGGCAGGGCGGTCCTGATCGCGCCGGGGTAAGGTCAGTTCAACACCGTTGTCGCCGGAAAACAGGTGGCGTGAAAGTGCCCACAGACCGCTGCCCGAAGTGCCGCCAACGGCACGTGCCAGAATAAGACGGACTTCTTCCTCCATCGAATGCCCGCGAGACGCGGCCTGAATGCGCAAACGCTCCTTGATGCTGTCGTCAATGTTACGAATGGTCAGCGTTCCCATGGGGTGGTTCCTCGCTGGTGAAATGTAGGGTTAGTCGCATTGTAATCATTGAATGCAATGACAGCAATGCTATCGCTTCCTTCAGGAAATCGGCAAAGGCTTGCTGCACGCCATGAGTGAGGCGCTGGGGGCGGCTGTTTTCCAGAGGCAAGGCGTTCGGCAAAACGCCGAGTCTTCTTCTGCACAAAGCAGGTTCCAGATAGTCCCGCTGGGGCAACTGGCAGCAACTTGCCGTTGCTGGCAAGCGAGGCCGCAGGTGTACGCATGCGCACACCACTTGTCTGATGGTGGACAGTTTAATAGGACACAGCCGCCCCATCTTCCCGCAACTTATTGATT
>JBJHAY010000294.1:0-4522 GCA_050485205.1 Gammaproteobacteria bacterium | reverse complement strand
GCCCTGGACCCGCATCTTGCCATGGGTGAGGGCATAGGAAATGGGCCTGGCACCCATGCGTCGCAGGGAGTCGGCGGCGGGGGACTTGGTCTCCTCGGGGTTGTCATGGCAGGTGGCGCAGTGCTGTTGGTAGATTGCCAGGCCCTCCGCATGGTCGCCACCCTGCACCACCGGCTGGGCCTGTGCCCCTGCAGCGGTCAGCAAGGTGGTCATGGTGGCGGCAGCGAACCTGGCAAAAAGGCGGCGATGGTTTGTTGTCATGGTTTCTCCCCAAGGTCGATCTGCGCAATCCGGGGGGAGAGAGTAAAAGAAGGGAAGGGTGGCGTCCAGTCCTTGTAGCCATGGGTGGCACATCCATGTGCCGCTTATCGGCCCGGCGCCAGACGCCGGGAGCCAATAACTTGCAACATGCAACAGCTCAGGGCGAGAGCAGGGCTTCCGCCTGGCGTGCAATCCAACGGCTGATGCCGGGGTGAGGGATCAGACCGGATTCATCGGCCACGTAGTCGAGGCCTTCCAACACGTCGGCATAAGGTCCGAAGCCATGAACCCGGAACGGAATCACCAGGGGAGTGCGGCCAGCGGCGTTGACCGCTGCCACATAGGCGCGGATTTCCTGCTCTGCGGCCTCGCGTTTTTCCGGCCAGTCTTCGCGCAGGGTGGCCACCTTGATGTCATGAAATCGACTGCTGTCCCGAAGCCGGGACGCCCGCTGCTCCATGTATTGCAGCCAGCGCGCATTTTCCTCGTCGTCTCCAGGACCATGGGCAAGGATCAATACATCTTCGTTGGCACTGTCACGGCTGAGAGTTTCGGCACGTGTCAGCAGGATGTCACCGACTTCCTCGGCTTGCGCCAGGCCCTCGGTGCTGAGGCGGAAGCGGGCATCACTCTCCACGCGCCAGAACTCCATGCGATGTCCTGTGTGTTCCTCTTCTGCCGGTGCCATGCTGTCGCCGGCGTGTGAGGCATGACCCCCATGGCTCTGGTGATGCTGGCCGTGGTCAGCCGTTGCATGCTGGGTGTCATGGTGTCCGTGCCCGGCAATGTCGGCAGAGTGCCGTGGTGGCGCCCCGTCTTCAAGCCCGAGAATCTGGCGGGTACGGTCGTACCAGCTTTCACCGCTGATGAACAGTCGTACCACGGCAATGTCGCGTACTCCCTGGTTTTCCAGGTTGCTGACGGCTTCCTGCAGGGAGTAGGCGTCAGCCATGCCAAAGGCGACTTCAACCGGGTAGCGTTGCTTGAGAGGCTCGACACTGGCCAGGACGCCTTCATCCCAGGCCGGGCCACCGCCGTGTGCCATTACCAGGATGCCGGTTGGGGTGTCCTGGGCTTGCAGAGTGTGGCTGGCGGCAAGCAACAGGCCCCCGACAATGCTGAACAACAGGCTTGATCTTTTCATTTTGTGCTCCTTGGTCAAAATTGTAGGTCAAGGCCGATGCGGCCATTGAAGCCCGGCATGCGGGCATTGTTGAGGTTGCGACTATCATCAGCGGCCAGGCCCCGGATTGCCCCCCATGGCGCATATTCCGCATCCAGGAGATTGAACAGGGCAAGCCGCAGGTTGGCATTGTCCGTGAGCCGGTAGCGGCCAATCAGATCCACGACTTGCCATGAATCCGAGCGTGCCCGATCAGGCGCGGTGACCCGGTTCTGAGAGGCGGCCATGGTCAATATGGCTTCCATTTCCCAGCGCTGGTCGCTGGCCTGGTAGCGCAGCCCGGTAACCGTGGTGAGTGGGTCGACGCTGTTGAGTGGCGCATTGTTGTTGAGGTCCTTGCCACGGGCCCAGGCTGTGGCCACACGCCAGGACATGTTGTCGTTGAGGAACCAGGTGAGGGCGGCCTCGCTGCCATGAATGCGTGCCTTGCCGACATTGCTGTCCTGGAACAGGGCAATGCCATTGACTGTGCCGACATTGAGGTTGTCGATGAAATCCCGATAACGGTTCTGGAACACCACGACACTGAAGGCCAGACTGTGATAGTTGCCCCTGAGACCCGTTTCCAGGCCCTGACTGGATTCCGCCCGCAAGTCCGGATTGGGAATGGTGGCGTAACCATGACCAAGATTGACAAAGGCCTGGTTGGCTTCATCGAAGTTGGGAGGCCGGAAACCCTCGGCATACTGAGTGAAGAAATTGAGATTGTCGTTGAGGGCGTAGAGCAGCCCCAGATTCATTGACAGTTCATGTTCCTTTACTTCGCCGATACTGAAACCACCGTATTCGGCAATATCGCCACTGCCGTTGAGGAGGGCATCGGGACGCGGATCCATCTTGTAGTAGTTGTAGCGGATGCCGGGGATCAGGGCCAGCTTGTCGCCAGCGAAGCTGATTTCATCCTGAATGAAGATACCGCCACGGATGGTGTGAGTGTCCGGAAAGGTCTTGTTGGGGAACAGTTCCGGTGGAGCCATCGGATAGCTGGGAATGGCGCGGCTCACGTTGCCACTGGAAATTTCCTGGTCGAAGCGGTCGCGCGGTCTCTCGGTGCTGGTACGCTCCAGGGTCAGGCCGTACACGATGGCGTGATCGCTGGCGTTGAAGCCCAGGTTCTTGGACGCGATCACCATGCTGTTGGCGGTATCCTGATTGAACTGAAAATCGGTTTGCCGCCGCGCCAGACTGCCGCCCATGGTAGCCGGATTGCGCGGATCGATGAAGGCGAAGCTGGTGCGCATCTGCTCAGTGGCCTGGCGTCCGTCGGTGGCCTGATGGTTGAGCTGGAATTGCAGTGAGTCGGCCAGGGTACTGTCCAATTGCCATTCATGCAACAGCCCGAGACGGAGGCGGCGGCTGGTATCGCGGCCATCCGAGCTTTGCACGCTAGCACTCAATTCATTTTCCAGAATCGTATCGATGGTTTCATTCTTGTAATCCAGGGTCAGGGTGAGGCGGTGGGCATCCGCCGCCTGCCAGACATTTTTCCAGAACAGGTTGTCGCTGCGGCCATCCTGCGGGTTGAGCCGACCTGGGCCCTTGACCTGGTGTTCACCGAATTCACGGTGAGTATATTGAAATACACTGCCAAAGTTGCCTTGCTGGGCAGCCAGGGTCAGGCCACCCTTGTATTCGTCGCGATCGCTGGCGGCGGCAGTGCGAACTCCTATATGGAATGAGCGATCATCATTCAGATAGTCGATGGGATCCTTGCTGCGCAACAATACCGTGCCGCCCATGGCATCGGCGCCATAGAGCACCGAGGACGGGCCGCGGATCACCTCCACCGCCTTGAGGTCATCCACCTCGAACAAATCCTTGCCGTAGGAAGAAGGGCCGGCGGCATAGATGTCGGCGCTGCGCACGCCGTCAATCACCATCAGCACCCGGTTGCCACCGATGCCACGAATGGAAAAGCCCTGATTACCGCCGCGCGCGGCGGTGTCCATGCCGAGACCTGGCTGGTAACGCACCAAGTCATTGAGATCGTTGGCCACCTGGCGCTGGATGTCGGCATCGGTGATGACGGTGACGGTACCGGCGATGTCCTCGCTGCGACGTGGCAGCATGGTGGCGGTGATGGTCACTTCTTCAATGCGGGATGATTGCCGCGCCTCGGCTTCGGCGCTGAAGCACAGAGGGGAAGCAAGGACCAGGGAAATCCCCAGGCCAAGGCTGTATGCGCTGCTGCTGATGCAGGTGACAAGCTGTCGTTTACGATGATTCAAGGGTGGCAATGCCATAGTCGCTCTCCTGGTTAAAAGAGAGTCTGGCTGGCTGCCTGGCGTGTCGGCTGGGGTGCTGGCTTGACTCGTGGTCGGGGTGGGGACAACCCCGGATTGGGACACTTGTTATGATGTTAAGTGGTTATTTACCGCGTCAGTATCAGTTTCTCATTGGCGGTGATTCTCAAGCGGTAGTCCTGTCCATTGTGGCGGATCACGATTTCCCGCCGCCCCTGGAACAAGACCTCGCTGCGAATTTCCCGCGTGCCTGTATGTCTATGGGCAGGTTGGATTGTGCTGGTTTCTGTGGCCATGGTGCTGCCTTGTTCAAGTTGTGTGGTGAGTAGTGGTCGCAATGGTAATGGGATTTGGTCTCTTATGCAAATGATAATTATTATTGTTTGAGGAGGTGATCAGCAACAGCCCACGAGCACCCATTCCCGGGCCTAGCCATGGCTGATCTACAGCGACAGGGGGAGCGAGATGCGCAGGCAGGAAGGCAGGCGAAACCGAAAGTTTGGCGCGGAATCCGGGCTTAGGTGATTCGCATCAGCAGGTCCATCAAGGCCTGGGGCGCGGTGACATGGGGGCTGTGGGTAGCATCCAGTTCATGCACCGGCCAGGCGGCTTGCCGGGCCTTGTCTGCATAGCTGAGAAAACCACCGCTCTTGGTGCAGACGATATATTGGCGTGGCAGGCTCAGCGGCCCATTGGTCAACACCATGGGTTGCTCGAAGCACTTGATGGGGTGGTGCTGGCGGCGTGGGGTGATCCAGGCCAGGTCTTCCTCGCTGGTATCCACTGGCGCCGGGCTGGGCGGCACGCGCCAGCCATCCACGGCATTGGCCCGCAG
>JBJHAY010000293.1:0-4525 GCA_050485205.1 Gammaproteobacteria bacterium | reverse complement strand
GCCGCGCCACCCGACCCGCGCTGGCAATGCTGAAATCCACGGTAATGTTGCCAAGGGGCAGCCCGCTACGGTTGTTGACTCTGGCCAGCACACGGCCATTGTTGTCGATGAAAGCCTGAACCTGAAGGTAATTGGCAGGATTGTCCTGGACGTCCAGCCGTACAAAAGCGGCATTGGCCTGCTGGCCGATATTGCCCTGGGCCCCGGCGGCGGCCTGAAAATATTGCTTGGCGCTGTTGCGGTCATTGGCGGCCAGGGCCAGCTTGCCCAGTTCATTCATCGACATGGCGGTGGGCAGCAATTCGGCGCTGCGCTCCAGGTCGGCGCGGGCCTGACTGCTGGCGCCGAGACGGGCATTGGCCACGCCGCGCCCCATGTAGTAATCGTAGTAGCCGCTGTCGAGGGACAGGGCCTGGTCATAGACCCCGACTGCTTCGCGGTAACGGCCCTGGTACAGAAAAATATCGCCCTTCAAACCATGAAAGGTGGCCTCCTGGGGCACCAGGGCAATGGCGCGATCAAGGCTGTTGAGGGCAGTTTCCAGGTCATCCCGGGCAATGGCGCGCTGAGCTTCGTCGTACAGGTCATAGGCAGGCTGGTTCTGCTTCAGGCCGGCGATGGCCTGCTGATAGGGCAACTCCCCCAGCACCAGTTCCCGGCCCGCCAGACGCGGCATCATCTCATTGACCTGGGCCTGGTTGTTGCGCACCCGCTCCTGGGAAGGCGGATGGCTGGAAAACAGCCCTTCCAGCCAACCGGTGTTGCGGCGGTCGCCGGACAGACGCACAAAGGTTTCCTGCAATGACACCGCCGCCTGCGGGTCATAGCCGGCCCGCGTCATGTATTCGATGCCGTAATAATCCGCCTCACGCTCGGCGTCCCTGCCATAGCTCTGGCTGATAAGTTGGGCTCCCAGCATGGAGCCCCCGACGATGAAATCGGAAAAATCATTATTGCGGGTGGCGAAGGCGCCCACCATCACGGCCCCTTGCAGCAAGGTGCCACGGGTCACCGCCAGAGCGCCATGGCGGGCGGCGGAATGCACCACTTCGTGACCCAGCACGGCTGCCAGCTCGGCTTCATTGTTGAGTTCCACCAACAAGCCCCGATTAATGGCGATCTTGCCCCCCGGCAGGGCCCAGGCGTTGGGCACGGAATTGTTCAACACCACGAATTCGTAGGGAAGTTGCCTGTCACTGACAGCGGCGACACGCTGTCCCACCTCATTGACATAAGCCATGAGCGCCGGATCGGCGCTGAGGTCACCACCCTGGCTCTGACGCATGGGGCCATATTGCTGGGCGCCGATGGCCAGTTCCTGTGATTCCGAGATGATGGAGAATTCGCTGCGGCCAGTTACCGGGTTGGTGGCGCACCCCTGCAGCAATCCCAAAATCGCCATTGCCAACAGAAAATGTTTCATGCTTATCCTCCAACACGCCAGGGTCCTGCCCATAGTATATGTGATGCAGTGACAAAAGAGGCAAGCCGACCATGGTGGGTGTGGCGCCGATCCTGGAGCGGGCAGGCTGCTACAGGGGAATAGCCTTGAGAATGAAGGGGCCGTGATCCTGGCCACTCAGGGCTGGATCGAACAGGTAACGCATGTCGTTGTCGATAACGTACACCGTGTCCCCCACCAGGGTGGCCCCAGGGGCGGACATGAGATCGTCCCGCAGCACCTCCAACCGCGCCTCGTCGCCTTCAATGGTGAGGATGCCGACCCGCCCAGTGCCGCTTTCCGCTTGCAGGAAACGCCGCCCCTCGATCAGGCGGAAACCGTCCGGACCCTGTAGTTCATGGGAAAGTTGCAAGACGCTAAGGCCCGCCATGTCGCCATTGGCATCCAGTGCCACCCGCAGAATGGTGTTGCGTTGGACGTTGTTCACATAGAGCGTGCCGTCGCCACTGAAGGCCAGGCCATCGATCCCCACCAGGGCATCGTCCTGACCAGCCAGGCGCAAGTCGGCGGCGCCAGGATCAAGCACCAACAAGCGGCCATTGGGTGTGTCCGAGATGTAAGCGGCACCGTTGGGCGCAATACTGATGTCATTACAGGCCGAGGCCGGCGGCGGCAAGTCATGGCGCCCCTTGAAATCACCGCTGTCAAGATCAAAGGCAATCAGGGCACTGACACCCTGTGAGCGTTCCGGCCCGAAAAAATTGGGCACTGAACAGAGCCACAAGGTATTGCTGTTCTCATCCGCCAGCACGCCAAGAATGCTGAGAATGCCATTGGTTTCGGAATGTTCGATCCATGGCAAAGCCACATCGGCACCAGGATCAGCACGATAGACGATGCCCTTGATACTGCCGGCAAAAACAGTGCCATCACGGGTGGAAGTCAGGCTTTCAGGAAACACTGCGGTATCGGCGATACGGATATCCCTCAGCCCGGACGCCGCGGCACCACCCGGCTCTCCGGTTGCAGTCTGCGCATGAGACTGACTGACAGCGCTGACAAGCAGCAGCACCCAGCAAGCGACCGTACGGGTCGGTTTCATTGTTGTTATCATATTTCCTCCTGCTGTTGTTCGACGCAAGCATAGCCACCCCAGCAATGACTGTCCATTGCCGGCAAGTCAGCCGCTGAATCGACCCAACCCGGCCTCCACTGGTAATTGCCAAATTCCTGTGGGAAACTCGACAGAAAACAACAAGGAGGCATCAATGACTCATCCCTTCCCCCAATCCATGGATTTCAGCGGGCACAACGCCCCCTCCCGCATCGAGTGCGATATCTTCGATCTGGTGGTAGAGGGTGACATTCCCAAGGACATCAACGGTGTCTGGTACCGCAGCATCCCCGACCCCCAATATCCACCGCGCCACGGCAACGATGTCTTCGTCAGCGGCGACGGCATGATCAGCGCCTTCGTGTTCGAGGACGGTCACGTGGACTACAAGATGCGCTACATCATGACCGAGCGCCTGAAACGCGATCGCGCCGCGCGCCGCTCCCTGTTCGGCCACTACCGCAACCCTTTCACCGATGATCCCAGCGTGGCAGGTGTCAACCGCGGTGTCGCCAACACTACCCCTATTTTCCACGGCGGCCGTCTGTTGGCCCTGAAGGAAGACAGCCGCGCCATGGAAATTGATCCCCATACCCTGGAAACCTTGGGGGAGTTCGATTACGACGGCAAGCTGCAAAGCCAGACCATGACCGCCCATCCGCGGCTGGACCCGGAAACCGGGGAGCTGTTTTTCTTCGGCTACGAAGCCAGTGGCCTGACCACCACCGACGTGGCCTACTGCATCGCCGACAAGGCGGGCAAGTTGATCAGCGAGCAGTGGTTCAAGGTGCCCTACTGCGCCCTGATGCACGACTTCGTGGTCACCAAGGAACATGCCATTTTCCCGGTGATGCCCACCATCAGTGATCTGGAGCGCATGAAACAGGGCGGGGCCCACTGGGCCTGGGACCCCTCCAAGCCATCCTGGCTGGGAGTGATGCCACGCAAGGGCAATGTCAGCGAATTACGCTGGTTCGAAGGCCCGCCCTGCTTCTCCTACCACATGATGAATGCCTTCACCGAGGGCAGCCAGATCCATGTGGATCTGTGCGTCACCGACATGAACATGTTCCCCTTCATCATGGAAGCCGGCGGCTTCCCCTTCAATCCCATGGCCGCCAACGGCCGCCTGGCACGCTGGACCGTGGATCTCGCCAGCAACAGCAAGACCTGGACGGAAACCCCTCTGGGCCCGGACGGCGACATGCCCCGCGTTGCCGACAAGGACATGCTCAAGGATTACGCTGTCGGTTATTACGCCCATTTCAATCCCCAGTTCGGCCCCCCCATCGTCAGTGGCCCGGTGGGTGCCGGGTTCAACAGTCTGTCCCGCATCGAGATCAAAACCGGTGCTCTCAAGACATTCTTCATTCCCGGCACCACCCTGCAGGAGCCCGTGCACATCGCATCCTCCTCGGGGGGGCATGAAGGCTATCTGGCCGTGGTGTGCGATGATCACGAGACCGATCTGGCCAAGGTGCTGATATTGGAAGCTGAACATCCCGATGCCGGCCCCATCGCCACCATCCACCTGCCAATGCGGCTGCGCTGCGCGGTGCACGGCAATTGGGTGGCGCGGGAGAAACTCTCAGGTATTTGACCTGCCACAACCCTGCCCCATAGAATTCTCCCGATGCGGCTTCCCCAGGCAATAAACTGGGAAGCCGCAACCACGCTGTTGAAACAATCGTCACCACAGCCTGTTGAGGCATGTCATGACCGCGGCAATGACGCTTTCACCAGGCTGCCTATCAGGGGGAAACGGCCAGTGTCCTTACGGCCTCACAAGATCAACGAACGCAACAACTTCATCGCCGGCTGGTATCTGGATGACACCTCGATCTGCGATGCACTGATTGCCTACCACCAGCACTCACCGGCCAAGCGCGCCGGCATCATGTCGGAACTCGGACGCAACCTGTCGCTGGCGCTCGGCACGTCGGAGGTCACCCCGCTGGAACTGACCGCCGCCTACGCGCCCTTCGCCAATGGCGGCTACGGCATCGCGC
>JBJHAY010000292.1:0-4551 GCA_050485205.1 Gammaproteobacteria bacterium | reverse complement strand
GCTTAATTCTGTGATGCAAGCCTGATGGTTAGGCCGCTCCTACACGTTACTGTATTGCTCTGCATTGGCCAGCCAGCGTTTGATCAGGGGGTCCACCAGTTGCGGGTGTTGTTGGCGGATCTGCTCGGCCCATAGCTGGACCTTGTCCTGCAGATAGGCGTCGCGGGCCAGGTCGGCGATCTTGAAGCTCATGAGGCCGGTCTGGCGGGTGCCGAGGACTTCGCCGGGGCCGCGGATTTCCAGGTCCTTCTGGGCAATGAAGAAGCCGTCGTTGCTGTCACGCATGATGCCCAGGCGCAGCTTGCCCACCTCGGAAAGTGGGGCATGATAGAGCAGCATGCAGTGGCTGGCCTGGGAGCCACGCCCCACCCTGCCGCGCAGTTGGTGCAGTTGCGCCAGGCCCAGGCGCTCGGGGTTTTCGATCACCATCAGGCTGGCGTTGGGCACGTCCACGCCCACTTCGATCACGGTGGTGGCCACCAGCAGATTCACTTCCCCCTGCTTGAAGCGGCTCATCACCGCGCTCTTTTCCGCCGGCTTCATGCGGCCGTGTATCAGTCCCACATTCAGATCCGGCAATTGCTCGGTGAGCTGGACATGGGTGGCTTCCGCGGCCTGGCACTGGAGCACTTCAGATTCCTCGATCAGGGTGCAGACCCAGTAGGCCTGGCGGCCCTCGGCGCAAGCCTGGCGAATGCGCTGGATCACCTGGTCGCGGCGCTGGTCGGAAATCACCACGGTATTGACCGGGGTACGGCCCGGTGGCAACTCGTCGATGATCGAGCAGTCCAGGTCGGCATAGGCGCTCATGGTGAGGGTGCGGGGAATGGGCGTGGCGGTCATGATCAACTGGTGCGGATAACTGCCATTGCCAGCGCCCTTCTCCCGCAGCGCCAAGCGCTGATGCACGCCGAAGCGGTGCTGTTCATCCACGATCATCAGGCCCAGGCGCTGGAATTGCACCTCATCCTGAAACAGGGCGTGGGTGCCTACCACCACCTGGGCCGCGCCGCTGGCGATTTCATGCAGTACCTGCGCGCGCTTTCTGCCCTTGATCTTGCCACTGAGGAAGGTGGCCTGCACCCCCAGTGGCGGCAGCCACTGCTCGATGTTGAGGTAGTGCTGCTCCGCCAGAATCTCCGTGGGGGCCATGATGGCAGCCTGCCAGCCGTTTTCCACAGCCTGCAAGGCAGCCAGCACCGCCACCAGGGTCTTGCCGGAACCGACATCGCCTTGCAGCAGCCGCAGCATGGGGCGGGGCTGGGCGATGTCATCGAGAATCTCCTTGCCTGTCCGTTTCTGGGCCGCGGTGAGCCGGAATGGCAGTGTTCGCAACAATGCCGGAATCAGTTGCGTGCTGCGTGCCAGCACCGGCGCGCTCAGCTGCCTGGCCTGGTCGCGCAGGCGCCGCAGGCAGAGATAGTTGGCCAGCAATTCCTCAAAGGCCAGGCGCACCTGGGCAGGATGGCGGCCGCTCTGGAGTTGGCTCAGGGAAGCATCGGCCGGCGGGTGGTGCAGATAGGCCAGGGCATCGCCCAGGGATACGAAGCCCAGTTTTGCGGCGGCCTGGGGCGGCAGAAAGTCAGGCAAGGCCTGGGCCTTTTGCAGCAGATGGAAGGCCTGTTCCATCAGACCGCGGATGCGGTTCTGGTGCAGCCCCTCAGTGGTGGGATAGACCGGGGTCAGGCGGTCTTCCAGAGGTTCCGGGGTGTCGCCCTTGAGGATGCGATATTCCGGGTGGTAGAACTCATAGCCGCTTTGGCCATGACGGACTTCGCCATAGCAGCGGATGCGGGTGCCGCTGGCCAGGGTGTGCTTTTGCGCGGCGCTGAAATGATAGAAGCGCAGGCTCACCAGCCCGCTGTGGTCCTGCACCTTGCACAACAGGCTGCGGCGGCGTCCCAGCACGATGGCACTGCCGGCGATTTCCCCTTCGATCACCGCGTCCTCGCCGGGACGCAGGCCGCCGATGGGGGTGAGGCGGGTGCGGTCCTCGTAGCGCAGTGGCAGGTGGAACAAGAGGTCGAGAATGCTGTGGATGTGGAGGTTGGCCAATTTGTCAGCCAAGGCCGGACCCACGCCCTTGAGACTGGTGACGGGTACCTGGCTCAGGTCAAGGGCGGCGGACTTGGGGGTGGCTGAGGTCATGCTCCTGATTGTAGCCTCGTTTTGGCGGTTTCGCCTTTTTGTGGTTTGGCTTTCAGGGTGGCAACAGTTCGTCGAGAATGAAGCTGCCGACGTCATGAATCTGTTCCACGGACAGGGCCGCGCCGAATGGCGGCATGTCTTCGCGGCCGTGGGTGGCCACGGTCATGATGGTGGTGAGATCCAGGGCGCGGGTGAGTTCGACGCCGCCGGCATGACCTCCTTCGCCACGGGCGCCGTGACAGCTGGCGCAGATCAGGGTGTAGACCTGGCGGCCGCTGTCCAGGTCGGCGACGCGGCCCGCGGGGGCTTCCACCGGGGTGATGGCCGCGGCGCCAGTAGTGGGCAATAGCCCTGGCGCGGCCTGGGTTTCCATGGGCAGGGAATCCATTTGCCCGTTGAGGGAAAACAACCACACGCTGTCGCCATGGCGGCCCGGCGAGTAGATGGAGCCAGCGGAAATGATGGCCACATACTGGGTACCGTTGTGCATGAAGGTGGAAGCGGAGCCGTTGACCCCGGCATCGGTCTGGAATTGCCAGCGCATGCTGCCGTCCTCCTTGTCGATGGCGGTGACGCGGCCGTCGTTGCGGCCGATGAAAATCAGGCCGCTGGCTGTCAGCAGGGAACCGGCGGAACAGCTGTAGTTCCACTGCTGCTTCCACTTGGTCTTGTTGGTGGTGAGGTCCTGGGCCACGAACAGGCCGCGGGCCGGGAAGGAGGTCAGGGCGAAGCCACCCCCCATCCAGGTCCCCATCTCGTTGGGCATGGTGCTGCCATCATCATCCTGGAAGGCGCCACCGATGCGGTCGTTGGCGCAAATGTACATGGTGTGCGTTTCCGGGTCGTAGGAACTGGGGGGCCAGTTGACCCCGGCCAGGGGTTTGTAAAGGCGGCGTTCCTCGGAGAAGGGGGTGAAGATGCGGCCCTCATTCACCAGGGTGAAACCTTCCGGCGCCGCATCCATGGAGATGGGCACCAGGGGATCACCCACCGGCATCGGCTGGGTTGGCGAGGTGAACTGGGAAGGCTCCTGCATCACCGGCACTTCCTCGATGCCCACCAGGGGTTCGCCGGTAACCCGGTCGAGGATGTAGAGCAGGCCGCTCTTGGAGGCCTCCGCCAGACCCTTGCGCATGATGCCATTGTAGGGGGCATCGAAGAGGATCACCGGGTTGGGAGAGTCATAGTCCCAGATGTCGTGATGCACCTGCTGGAAGTGCCAGCGGTACTCGCCCGTCATGACGTCGAGGGCGAGGATGGACACGGTGAACAGGTTGTCGCCCCGGCGCACGGCGCCATTGAGATCGGGGGCGGCGTTGCCGGTGGAGAAGTAGATCATGCCCAATTCGGGATCAATGGCGGGCGTCTGCCACACCGGGGCGCCGCCGTGCATCCAGATGTCGTTGTCGTCGGGCCAGGTGTCATGCCCCAGTTCGCCGGGGCCGGGAATGGTGTAGAAAGTCCAGATCAGGTCGCCGGTCTTGGCGTCATAGGCCTTGACCCGGCCACGGACGCCGAATTCGCCGCCGGCGAAGCCAGTGATCACCATGCCCTCGTAGTAGAGCGGTGCCGCGGTGATGCTGTAGCCATCCAGGGGGTTTTCAGCCTGAATTTCCCAGTTAACCTGGCCTGTGGCCTGGTCCAGCGCCACCAGCTTGCCGTCCAGTTGACCCACATAGATTTGCCCCTCGCCCATGCCCAGGCCACGGCTGACCCAGCCGCAGCAGACGCGGATCACCGAAGCATCCAGCTTGGCCTCATAGGTCCACACGAACTCACCGCTGTCGATGTCAATGGCGAACACATCGTTCTCGCCGGTGACCACGTACAGCACGCCTTCGTAGAACAGGGGTTGCGCCTGCCCGGAGTGATTGGGTTGGGCCCCGGAGCCATTCATGTGCACGCGCCATTCCGCCTTCAGGTTTGCCACGTTGTCGCGGTTGATCTGATCCAGGGGCGAGTAGCGCTGGTTGTAGAGATTGCCACCATTGGTGAGCCAGCCGTCGACCGGCAGGGCCGTCAGCTGCGCTGGGGTGAATGCCGGTGAACGGGGCCCCTCCTGGGCAGGCAGACAGGCGGACAGCAGCAGCGCTGCAAGCGCAAGAATCGAAGGCAGGGCAAGTTTCATGGGTGGCACTCAGTCATGGGAAGTCTCACGCATGATACAAAGCCAGATCAACCTTGTAAAAACCCTCCCCCTGTAGGAGCGAGCCCTGCTCGTAACTTCAGTGCTGTTGGGATTTGATTCGCTGTAGCCAAAAGCTACAACAACCAAACGCTACAGCAACCAAAAGCTACAGCAACCAAAAGCGCAACAGCCCTGAAGTCAGAGGTGCTGGGTGTTGGGGAGGGGGTGGCAAAACGCTCTGCCGCATGGATGCGGCAGGCGAGTCCCCATGGATG
>JBJHAY010000291.1:0-4556 GCA_050485205.1 Gammaproteobacteria bacterium | reverse complement strand
GTAGATCCAGCGCGCCAGGCGCCCGCGATCGGTAAGGCGATTAAGCACCTCCCCGGTCTGCAAGTCGATGTGAAACCAGATGCTTTCCGGATCATCGAACTTGATCCGCAGCACCGGCAGGGGACGGTGGCGGTCGTGGGTGCTGTAGTAGTAGTTGTCAAAGCCGGTGAGAACTTCACGGCTGACGACAGTGGCTTCCGGCAGCAGTAGTGGCAGCCTGGCGTCAATGGTGTCACTGAGGGGCAGTGATGCCAGTTTGTCAGTCCCATGCCCATGCCCTCCTCTCTCGCCAGCGGCCACTTGGTGCCTTGTCCCCAGGTCATCCCTGTGCTCAGCGTCCATAACCACCCATTTATCATGTGGCTCCCGTGCCATCACCAGATAGGCCATCCCACCCAGGCGCCGCCACTCCACTTCCTTCACCCCCACTTCCATCCCATTGGCGGGCAGTGCCGGCAATGCGGTCACTGTCCCCAATGTGCCGCCGGTAAAGCGGTTGATCTGCTCTCCCGCCGAGGTGCTGGAATCAAAGATGCCCCAGGGAGACATGGACATCAGACCACTGAACATGAAGGTGCAGACAAACACCAGGCTCCACAAGCCCAAGACATGGTGCCACTTGTCCACCCCACGGTAGGGACTCATGCGACCACCCTTGTAGGGCTTGCGTACCCGGATGCGCATGAAGCCAATGATGCCGCCGGTGACCACTGACACCATCCCTGCCAACGACAACCAGATCACCACCTCGGTCCACAAGCCGGGATTGCGTCGTAACTGCACTGGATAGATCCAGTGGATGATGGAGCCCAGCCAGTTCCAGAAACGCTCATTGCGATTGGTGTCGCGCACAATTTGGCCAGTCATGTCGGAGACGTACAGCACGGTGCCAGCCTGATCACCCAGTTGCACCTTGTGCAGGGGGCGGTGCTGGTGCAGGGAGGAGGATACTGTCCACTGGTCCATGTCGACAGTGCGTTCCAATACTGGCACCAGGCCTTCGCGCCAATAGGCGGAATGACGCACTGCCTGCACCGCTTGCGCCGGCTGCACCTGCTCCATGATCTCGCCATTGTCGGCAAACACGGTGCGGATGACGCCTGGACCATTGACCTGGTAGGCTGGGCGACCCAGCACCGTGGTCAGGCGCAGTCCGGCAAGATGGGTGACAGGAATGCCGGCCCTGATCAACGCCTCATCCGGGCTTACCAAAACGGTGGCGTCGGACAATGCCGGCAGCATGGTGAAGCGCTCTTCTTCCGTGAGCTGGGGATAGTCCACATACATCAGGATGATGCCACTGGCAAACCACAGCGCAAACAACAGGCACATGGCGATGCCGAACCAGCGGTGGGTCAGATATAGGTAGCGCTTCAGTACTTTCATGTGTCGCCAATATTATTGCTGCTGTCAGCGTGATTCGTCTCCTGTAGGAGCCTGCCCTGCAGGCGACAGGTCCTTATCGCGAGCAGGGCTCGCTCCTACAGAGAGTAGCGGAAGCTTAACTCATAGCTCCTGGGGTCACCGAATATCCATTGGTTGGCCCCATATTGCGCCAGCACGAAATCCTTCTCGTTGGTGAAATTGCGTGCCCGCAGGATCACCGAGGTCTGGCTGTTGACAAACCAGGTGGCGGCGGCATCGAACACGGTGTAGGACGGCAACACCAGGGTGTTGAGGTCGTTACCGAAGCGCTTGTCCACATAGCGCATGCCGGTGCCGATGCTGAACTGCGGCGCGGGCACCCAATTCACCCACAGGTTGGCGGTTTTTTCCGGCACATTGTTGGGGGTATTGCCCCGCAACGAAGTGGTGCCGGAGAAGAACTCGTCATATTGCGCATCCAGCACGGCGGCGTTGAAGTCGATGTTCAAGGTGTCGGTGGGATTTATGCGCAGAGTGAACTCAACGCCATTGGAACTGGCCTGGCCAATCTGTTCGCTGACGGTGGCACCGGGCTGGCGGGTCACCATGCCTTTCTTGACGATGTCGAAGTAGGCCAGGGTGTATTCCGCCCTGCCCTCCAGGAACTGCTGCTTCAGGCCCACTTCATATTGGCGGCCGGTGCTGAGGTTGAAATCGGCATTGGCGGCATTGATCGAAATCGGCGAGGTCACCGGATCGGCGGCCGTGCTGGTCTGGGCATAGACATTGAAATTATCACTGATTTCATAGACCACGCCGGCACGCCAGGTGAAACGTGAGAAAGCCGCATCAAACGAGGACGCGCCCCTGCCCGTGACCAGGGCATGGTTGTTGCGGTCGAAGTCGAAGTCGTCATAGCGCCCACCCAGCACCAGACTCAGGCGCTCCGTCACTTCCAACACATCATCGAAGAACACTGCGTACTGGCGACTGCTGGTAGAGTAGTCGAGAATGGTGGGAGCCGTGGCCATTGGCATGCGTCCCGGATTGAAACCAAACACCGGCACGCTGTCCATAACGTCGAAACCGCCGGTGCTGAAGTTGTTGTGGTAGTCCATCTTGATGGTGTTGACCTCGGCACCGATGGTAAACCGGTTGCGCAAGCCGCCGAAGTCACCCTCGATCAGGAAGTCGCCACGGGTGCCCACCTGGCTTTGATCATGACGGATGCCAAGGTAGTCGGCGCGGTTGATCATCTGGCTGGCGGCGCTGAAGGAGTACAACTCCAGGTTCTGCCACTCACGATCGGCCTTGATGTAATAAGTGTCATTGCGGAAGGTGACGTTGGGAGACAAGCGCCAGTCGGTGCGCACCCTGGCCCAGATGTCCTCATAATTGACGAAGGCATCCTCGAAGTTGTAGTTGTTGCGGCGGAGGGAAGTGCTGGCTTCGCCGTTGATCAGGGGTGTTCCCCAGTAAGGCGAGGCATCAATGTCCGCATAGTCCAGGCTGAAGCGCATGCTGAAGTCTTCGCTGGGCTTGAACAGCAGAGAACCAGCCAACACCTTCCGGGTTTCCCCGGCCCTATCCGCGAAGCCGTCGCTGTCCTGGTAGGAACCGTCCAGGCGGAAGGCCCACTCATCATTGATCTGGTTGCCACCACCCAGTGCCACCCGGTGCATGCCGAAGCTGCCGGCCGCCACCAGGGCCTCGAAGTTGGCACCATCAAAATCAGCTGACTTCGGTATGTAGTTGACAGTGGACGCCAAGGCGCCGACGCCATTGATCACAGCGCCCGCGCCGCGCAGTACTTCCACCCTGTCCAGAGTCCAGGTATCGGCCGGAAAGGTGACGGTGCCGGCAGTGATGTAGAGACGGGTGCCATCATAGGTATTGACGGTGGTGCCATGGCCATTGAAACCGCGGGCCGATACCGAGGTGCCGCCATTACCGGGGCTGCCGCTGGAAGTCATGCCCGCCGAACGGGTGATGGCGGCCAAGGCGTCATAGTCACCCTTGGCCAGGATTTCCTGGCTGGTGATCAGATCGACACTGGCTGGTGTTTCAAAAGCTGTCAGGCCGAGCCTGCTGCCGGCGCCGTTTTCCGCATTGAGGCGCAGGCTGCCAATGCCCTGTCCGGTGACCTGGATTTCCTCGATTTGGGCGGCATGGGTCTGATGCAACGAAACCAGTCCGGTCAGGGACATGGCCAATATCAATGAATTCTTCTTGAAAAGGGTATCTTTGTTTTTGAGGGGGGGGTGCGTCATCACGCTCTCCTGGTTTCTCCTGAAATATAAATGAGGTGCCGCCACCAGGCTGGATAGAGGAGAGTAGGGAATCCGGGAACCCGGTGGCGGCAACCTGCTATTGACCCGTGGCCAAGCTTTCTCCATATGCTTGGCCACAAGCATCGCCATGGTATGCGCCCCTCGGCAGGAATCCAGGGTGTTAACCGTTGCAAAACCGTTAACGTTAACGTTAACGGACTTCTGATAGCAGCCTCAACTATCTAATTTTTAAGATATTACCCTCACTCCGAGGAAGTAGAGCAGTCTCAACTCATCAGCGATAGCTGGGCTCGTCGGCGGTGCTGAACGACACCTGGAAGATTGTCTGACGACTACTCCCTGCACTGTGCCGAGGTGATTACACCAGCCTCTGGGATAGGGGTCAGCGTTCCACCACAACGCGGCAGGTCTCCAGACAGACGCTCAGAAACCTACTCTGCGGAAAAAGCGGAGCAGCGCCAAAGCTTTGTGGGGCTGATGCCCAAAGCCCCCCGACCTTCAGCACCAGCACACCAGAAAAACCCAAGGGCCAGGAAAGCCGGATGCTGAACCAATATTCCGGCTCAAGGCCATTCCAGGCCGGGTCATGGGAGAAGACTATTCCCCGAAGAGCACGCAAGCTTGCCTGAAGAAGCGCTTCGAAGTACTCAACTCTCAACCCTGGAAAAGTCCACGCACCCTGCTCATATCCAAGGCCACTGTCATGGCCGGCATTCTTGCCACCCTTCCTTGCCACCCTTCCTTGATACCCTTCCTTGTTCCTTCATCTGCTCCCTCATCAACCCCCTGCCAGCCCCTGTCAGCCCCCAGGCAGCCCCCGGGCAGCCCCCACTGGCCCCCCCCGGAGCCCCCCCCCCCCCCCCCCCCCACCCCCCCAACCCCCCCCCCCAAACACCCAAC